>CAYGNA010000098.1:0-10827 GCA_964351065.1 uncultured Pseudomonadales bacterium | reverse complement strand
CTGATCATTACCTGGTCCTCCTGGTGAGGATGCCAACTCGATGTGCCCGTATGGCAACATGTGTATGAAGAGCTCAATGATCCTGACTTTGTCATCATTTCTGCCGCGCAGGATACAGGTGGTGAGGCGGTAGCTGGCCCTATTTTTGATGCAGCCGGCGCAACCTATGTGCAGATCGTGGATGTGAACCACATCATCAGTAGCGTGTTCAACTTCGTAAACGTACCTGCAGCAGCCTGGATTGATGAAACCGGCCGAATCGTGCGCATTGACGAGGGTACCTACGCCAAGAAACACCCGTTTGGTGGTAACGAGGTTTATGCGCCTGCGCTCATGGACTGGGTGCGAAACGGTGAAATCAGTGAGTTTGTTCAGTCTGCTGCTACCGTAACCAAAAATATTCGGCAGCGATCAGCAGACGAGGAACAGGCAGAACCCGCCTTCAGGCTGGGCAATTACTTCAGGCAAATGGGGCAGGCTGATCTCGCTGAGAAGTACTGGGCTTTGGCCCGGTCACTGAATCCTGACAGCATCAACTTTTTCCGTCAGGACCTGACCTTGTCGGCAGAAGGTTCAGCAGGAGAGTCCTTCATGAAGTATGTGCAGGACTACGTGAAGCAGGGCAAAGATTATTACCGCCCGCTGGACCTGGAAGAGAAGTAGAAATCGGCGAATGGTTAGCAGAGTGCAGCAAGGAGCTAACCGTTCGCAGACTCACTTTGAAGATCGAAGTCGAAATTCTCACACAGCTCTATAAACTTCTTTGATCCCGTCGAAAGCGCCTTCTTCTTGCGGAAGTAAAGGCCAAACGTTAGTGGGATGTTGGCGAATGCCAGCGCGTCGATGGCCACGAGCGAGTTAGCAATGGGTGCAGAGGCAATAACGCGGTCATCCAGAAAGCTCATGCCCTGGCCGCTGGCGACCAGGTTAAGGCGCAATCCCATATCACTCACTTCCCAGATAGTGCCAAATGAGTCTCTCAGCTTGTCGATTGCCGGGCGCATGTCGGGGTCGTCCAGATGGGAAACAATCAGTGGTACCTCTTGTGCCAACTGTTCCGGGTCTTTAACCAGGCTTGCGTAATGTGGGTGGTGTTTGCTGATAACCAGTTTACGTGTATCGGTAAAGAGCGGCATGGTGTCGAAGATGGTTGGCATCTGCTGCTGGAAGGGGCCAAAACCCAATTCCCACAGGTCCGAACGTACCGCGGCGATAATCTGTCTGCTAGGCAGCACGTTGAGTTTGAGGCGGGTGAGCGGCGAGAATTCACAAAAGCGGCCGATCAGCGCGTTGCCAAAGAGCAGGTTGACGCTGCCGCTAATCGCCAGTAGCAGGGTCGACAGGGTGCCGTGTTTGATGTTGTTGATATCTGCAAGCACATTGCGTTCTTCGCCCAGCACCACCTCGGCGTATTCCAGTAGGCGTACGCCGGCTTCAGTCAGTTTGAGCGGGTTACGTTCGAGCAGAATGCTGTCCAGTTTTTTTTCGAGATTCGAAATGGTCTGGCTAACCGCCGATTGGGTAACAAACAGTTTGTCTGCCGCCCGCTTGAAACCGCCTTCCTCAAAAACGGCGCGGAATACCCGAATCTCTTGCGTCTCTATATGGGCTGGCATTGGGCTGGCCTTTTACACCCGGGGCCGCCAATGAGTGCTGCGGTGCATGCGTGGCAGGTAGCTTGTGTTGGCTGGCCAGGTTTTTGTATGGGCAAGGTTTAAATGAGTTAGGTTCATATGAACAAGACTATCACGAACCCGTGATATGCAGCGCTGGTCCTCTGCCTGTCAACCAAAATACAGTGGTGCGGACAAAGTAGTCGCGTGGCTGATTGTTGAACAATCGATCAACAACCATGCAGATACGCCCTTCCCCAACGGGGCAGGGCGTATCGATTACGGTTAGATAGAGCCTATCGTAGGGCAGGTTGCGGTGGAGCGAAGTTCTACCCATTGGGCGAAGAACCCATCGCCAAAGATCTCCACCTGAAAGGTGGCACCAGGCGGGACACTGAACTCAACTGAAGCGTCGGGCGCCACTGTAAAGAACAGGTCTACAGACGACTGTGCGCCGGCAACAGAGCCCTGGCCAATCTGGACAAACACAATTGTCGGCTGGGTCGCGCCAATCAGGAACTGCAGCAGCACGCGGACCTCAGCGTTGTCCTCATTCAGATATACCTGCCCCGTGTTGCGATCCTGGCGCAGGCAGTAAGCGCGGCTGAACGAAGCGCCAGGTTCGCCATCTGGGCCCTTGTCACCAGTTTGTCCTTTGTCGCCCTGAGGTCCCTGTGGACCAACAGGACCTTGTTCACCCTGTTCACCTGCTGGACCCTGGGGGCCGGCCAGGCCCTGCATGCCCATGAGGCCCTGTTCACCTGCGGGGCCCTGTTCACCTGCGGGACCTTGTTCACCTGCGGGACCTTGTTCACCTGCGGGGCCTTGTTCGCCAGCCGGACCCTGCTCGCCGGCGGGACCTTGCAAACCGGACGCCAGAATTGTGATGTCAATTTCATCACGGCCAGCAATATAGATCTCATCCGGGCAGTCATTACGATAGCTGAGTGCTTTTTCAAGATACTCGTTAGCTCTCCTTGGATCCCGGTCGAGTTTCTCCAGGTACTTCTCGTAATACTTCTCGTATTTTTCTTCGTCATCATCATCGTCAAATTCACGACATTCGTCCCGGCCATTATCCCGGTCTTTGCCGTATCCCTTGTCGGACTTTTTGTTGTTCTTTTTGTTGTGCTTATTGTTGTATTCGTTGCTCTTGCCCTTGTCGTAATCATGGTCATTATCATCATCGTGTGATGACCCGTGGTCTCCGGTAGCACCTTCTCCAGCAACAATCACTTTATAAACGCCAGGAGAGAGACCATCCGGTAGCAGAACAGTCAGTACGTCCATGGGCGATGCGAGGGACCCAATCGGCAGGCAATCGGTGACGGGCAGCGCGCCAGCTGCTGTCGACTCTGCGAGAAATACATCTGGGTACCCACCATTACTGCCACACAGGTTTCGACCCATGATGGGCATTTCGTTTGAAGCACCTGGGGTCGGCGGGAAGGCTGCGAACAACTCCAGTTGCCTGGTTTCACTACCGCTCGCAGTATTCATTGAGAAAGTGGCAGTTAATGAAATGAGGCAGAGTAGCTTTCCAATTTTCATGGTGGTTTCCTGTTCTATGGGTCGCATGTTGTTTGGCGGCTAGTCAGAAAAATGCACTTTTTGTGCCGGTTGTCTTATCTTATTGAAAAACAAGGATTTCAGTTTAAGCGATGGGTAACGGATGAATTATTTGTAAAATATTTCGACACATGGATGACGTAGTCGAAATAGGATAGAATTTGGTGCTTTCCCTGTGAATTCAGCAGGGTGTTCCACGATATTGAGCTCAGAGGCAGGAGGTGAGGCCGTTCGTAACTATCTGATTTGGCATACAAAGTGTTTACAAATCAACTGTCCGGTGAGGCTTGCATCAATTAACATTCGCGTATGAATTCACCACTTCAACAGCCTGCTGAGCGCCCGCAACACTGCGGCAGGTCACCCCGCTCAGGAAACCTGTTTGTTTGCGTCGTATCACGCCTGTGGCTGGTGCTGGTGCTACTATGCGTGTGTTTGCCTGTCACAGCAGCTTCAGTCACCTTGCGTGAAGTCTACACGGGCAAGCTTGACTACCTGGCGCGCGGTGCCTCGTTCCGCAATCAGCCAAACTCTGTAGATGCCTGCTCGTTTGTGACAAGTTCGAGTACCACCGACACGGTCACTACCGGTCCCAGGAGTATCACGATTTCCAGCAGTGAACTGCCTGTCTCGGCGACTGTACTGGAAGCCTATATGTACGTTGCGGGTTCCGCGAATATCAATGGTGCCGGTACCTCGGTGGATCTATCCAATTCAACCGACCTTCGGTTAAACGGCAACCTGATATCCACCACTGCCGGATTCAATGATATTAACTATGCTGACCTGGAGAACCTGGCAGGCACCACGGGTGTCGATTTTTTTGCGGCACGGCGGGATGTCAGCAGTATCGTAACTGGACCTGGTACTTATACGCTGGAGAACCTGGTGGTCTTCACGGGTGCTGCCAGGGATGCCAACGAGACCTGTCTCGGTGGCTGGTCACTGGTGATTATCTATGAGGATGCCGTCGGGATCTCAGACCTGCGCGTTATCAATCTGTTCGACGGCTTCCAGGATTTCCAGAACAATGGGCCTGCGGGTTATGTGCTGGAGCCCCGCAACTTCGTCATTGATCCGATGAATATTGGCGGCAAGATGACGCATATCAGCTTCGAAGGAGACGACAGCCTGCCGAATGGTGGTTCTCCTGCCCCGGAAACTTTTGGCATCAGGGTCCCAACGGCCGTTGGCGGCTACGCAAACAAGAGCAACGGTGTGAACTCGTCTACCAACCAGTTCAACAATACAATTTCGTCTCCTGACCTGTCACCTTCGATTAGCACAGCCTACGGCGTGGATGTGGATACTTACGATCTGGCCAGCGACCTGGCCGGCAAAGGTAATCAGTACACGATGGAGACGAGGTATATCTCGGGCCAGGACCTGGTTATCCTGGTTGGTGAAGTGGTGCTGATCAACAACAAACCCCTTGCAGACATTGAGGTGTTTCTCAGTACCACCGGCACTTTTCAGGAAAGCACTTCTGATGAATCTGCCTATCTGATTGATGTCATCAACAATGGCGACGGCATTGCAGGCACCACCACCGGCGCAGCCACAGGCACCATCTATGTCTACAGTGATCTGCCGTCTGGCGTTTCCATCGACAGTCTTCCTGTTGGCACGGGGTGGGACTGCTCTGCCACCAATCTCGGCGCAAACCAGGTGCGCTGCGAGTATGACCTTTCGACCTTGCCGGGTGACGGTGACCTGGACCAGGGCGACAGCCTGCCAACTATTACAGTGTCGGTGGATATCGCGACGCCCGTTAGCCCGGTTACCAACAGGGTCCACGCTTCACTCTGTGCCGGCGGCAGCGATACTTGTACAAGTTTTGCCGGCAAGCATACAAATGCCAATCAGTTTGATCCGGTCAATTTCTTCTTTGATCTGCAGGACCTCTTTGATGTCGTGGTCAAGAGTGTTACCAACAACAACGTTGATCAGGAAATCACGACCATCACCACAGGCCCCGACGGCAGCGATCTGACAACATCCATCAAGTCCGTGCAGAACCTCTCATCAGGAGACGTCAACGATACCGATTTGGGTGACACCCTGCGCTACACCATCGACCTGATCGAAACCGGTGGCAGCCCGGCGATAGACGTGGGGTTCCTCGACAACATCCCCGCAGATACGATATTTGTGCCGGGCTCCCTCTATGTCGGTGGTGTTCTCCAGCCAGACCCCGGCGGCGGGACAATCTTGCTCTCCGGATTGACGGTGCCTGCCAATAGCACTGTGCAGATTCGGTTTGATGTGTCTATTGATGGTGCAATTGCGCTGGGTACGATAGTTAATAATTCGGCGACTATCTCCAATCCTGGCGGGGTGCCAGTAGATATAGTGGTTAATGCCGGATCGGTTACGGTGACGGGGTCACCTTCTGGGGGCAACAAGCAACTCTATTTTGATAACCTTGGTAGTGGCTCACCGATTCTTACCCGCGCCCTTCCAGGTGCTGCAAGTTCAGTGGTCGTAGCGCAGTCAGCTTCGGTAAACATTGATCTTGTGTCGAACACAACCAGGGCAATGCAGCTTGATGCCGGTACGATTACCGTGAACTTATGGATTGCGGCGAGCACGTGGCGACGTTATTTGTTTGATCTGCAGGTGGATACAGGCAGTGGATTCGCCTCGGTCGCTACCAATGGAACAGGAACCTGGCGTAACGTCGGTAACACGCCGTCCCTGCAGACTTTTACTTTTAATCTTGCTGGCAATGTATCGCTGCCAGTCGGCTCAAGCATCCGGCTCAGGGTCTCGAATACGACCGCTTTCTTTTCCGGTAGTTTCACGCTTAGCCAGGTGATTCCACCCACGACACCTTACGCCGATCTGGTGCTTCCTATGACCGACACCCTGGATGTCATCAGCCTGTTGTTCTACGACCGTAGTGCAACCGACGACGCAGGTAATCCTGGCTGCGATGTGACCTTCAGTTGTGGGAACCTGCTGACTCCTGCGCAGGTTAACAGCGGAGATACCATCTGGGCGAGAGCAGTCATCGCAGACGGTTTTGGTTCTGCGGACGTCAATACGGGCTGTACTGGTGGTGCGCCGGTGAATTGCCCTACGTTTACGCTGACTGATCCAAACAGTGTGGACAAAACGCCGGTGACCCCAACCTTGACGTATCTGACGGCACCGAATGCGTCGTCTCGCAGCTACGAAGTGGAAATTTCCCCCACCGGTTTTGGGCTTGATGGAACCTGGACAGTGTCTGTAGTTGGTAACGAGGGAACAGAGGGTGTTATCACTTCCTCTGCCCTGGTTACCTTTGAGCGTACAGGGCTGCCGGTCCTGACAGTCGTCAAATCCGTTAGCGGCACTCCGGACCCTGGCGCGCCCCTGACCTACACAAACACCGTCAACAATGCGCCACCTTCCGCAACCGGGCCGGCAATCAATGTGTTCCTGACGAACGATCTGGCACCTTTTCTGGAATTCGAGCTCATTGGCAGTGGCGGCGTCTGGGTCAGCAACTCGACGCTGAGTCCAGGGTACACCGTTAGCGTTGAATCTTTCGATACCGGAGGCGCCGGTAGCTTTCTCTATAATCCGAATACCGGGTGTGCGGGCCCGCCAGCCGCTGATGGTGTGATTTGCTACGATGGCAATATTAATGCCTGGCGGGTTTTCCTGAATGAAAACATCCCGGTTTCCGGCCAGGTAATCCAGACCTACAAGGTGCGTCTGCAACCCTGAACGCATGCAGGCCTGCACGCTTCAGTCACACGCCAGGTTTTGCAATACATGGTGTTCACCCCCTATCAGTTCTGCTAATCAACTCATCAAAACGTTTAATTTCCCAGCGCCAATCGTTCTGCGCATACTCTCTGCTATCTTGTTAACAAAAGCATAGAGGTGCGGTATGGGATATTCGCGGGGACTTGAAGGCGTAATTGCAGATCAGACGGCGATCAGTGACGTCGAGGGTGATATTGGCAGACTAAGTTATCGTGGTTATGCAATTGAAGAGCTGGTTGACCTGGATTATGCGACCGTCATGTGGCTCGTTCTGTTTGGCGAGTTGCCAGCACCCGACGAGCAGGCGTTGCTTGAACGCTGGCTCGCGGCAAACGGCAGTCTGCCCGCATCGGATCTTGCGCTGCTTGAAACCCTGTCACCCAACCTGCATCCGATGCGCATGCTGCAGGGCATGATTCCCCTGATGGATACAAACGACTGCCCTTCGTTTCCCGGTCTGACGAACGAGGGTGCTGCCGGGTTAAGGATAATCGCACGACTGCCAGCGCTGATCGCGAGTTTTAACGGGCTGACAAACCGGGGCGCTGTGCCTGGGTTCGATAGTGAAGCGGATTACCTGGCAAACTTCCTCACCATGTATACCGGCCAGGTGCCAACGCCTGAGCATCTGGCGGTGTTCAAGACCGTACAAATTCTCCAGATGGAACACAGCTTCAACGCCGGCACCTTTACAGGCCGGGTTGTCGCCAGCACGCTGGCGCCGGTCGAGGCCGTGCTTGGCTCGGCGGTTGGTGCACTGGCTGGGCCGCTGCATGGCGGTGCTGATGAAGCAGCACTCATTGATGCAAAACAGGTAGGTTCACCGCAGGCTGCTGCTGCCTACATTCACGATTTGCTCGCCCGCAAAGGCAAGCTGATGGGGATGGGGCATCGAGAGTACCGACGTGTAGACCCGCGTGCTGCCATTCTCAAACCGTTGGCCGCGCACCTGTGCGCTGGCACGCAGCATGAGCAGGTGTTCAATACGCTGGTGGCATTGGAGACAGAGTTTAACGCCGCAATGGCAGCAAAAGGCAAGGAAGTGTGGGCAAACCTTGAGTTCTACAAGGGTCCGGTTTACGAGGCGCTTGGTATTCCTGCCAACTACTTTACGGCTGCATTTGCCATGTCGCGTGCCGTGGGTTGGCTCTCACATTTTATTGAGTCACGCGCGGACAACCGCATTATCAGGCCAAAGGCCGCCTATGTTGGTCCATCGCACCGGCACATTGGCAGCACTGTGTGAAGCTGATCAACAGGTATTGGTGCTGAATCAGGACTGTTGATTCAGGAAAGCCACTCGCGAGGGATATTGTCTTCGACCAGTTGCGTGATGCTGATGGTATTGATGTCGTGATCCCGGCCTACCTCCAGGGCAAACTCGGAGATGTCATTGGTGCGCGAGAACACCATCGCGTTGGCGTATTTTTGCTTGATCCAGAGCGAAGTGCGCAGGTTGTTGGCCGCGTGGCCCGTTCCGAGAATAATGACGGGTTCGTTGACGTCAAGATGCACGCGTTCTTCGACAGCGCGCCATACGTCAGGGTTGGAAATATCACCCTGCAGGATGTGCCGTTTGTGCGTTGCCGGAGCCCGGCGTTGTTCATCTACCACCTGGATGCGTCGGTTCACGTCAAGGTCAATCAGTACCACCGTCTCTATCTGGTCAAGTGCGTATTGCTGCAGCTCTTCAAGAATCGTCTGGCCAAACAATCCAAAGCCTGCAAGTACAACGGTATCTCTCCCTTTAGTTGACAAAAAATGTTGCAGCAAGGTATCTCGCACCAACCCCGTGGCCGCAAGATTGTAGGCGTTGAACCGGATCGAGTGACGCGCAATTCGAGTGTCCTGGGTGGCTCGCAAAAATCGCAGGCTGGCACAGTGCACAACAATTTTGTGCTCAAGACGCGGATACATGCGAAGCATTTTGCTGGCGGCTTCAAAGGACAAAAAGTCATCATCACCCAACAAAATTACGCGCAGCGCCCGGTGAAGGCGCAACTCTTTCAGCATGAACTCGTGGGTGACGTCACCAACAACAACGGTGACCCCAAAAGACTCGGTTAACTCCAGTTGACGCACCGGGTCTACCTTTGTATCAACCACTACAACAGGCGTCTTCTGATCTTCCCGTCTCAGCACGCGGAGATAACTGGTGGTGAGATCGCCCGTGCCAACCACAATAATCTGGTTTCGCATCCGTCGCAGTTTCCAGCGTTGTCGGGACATAGCACTAAGTACGGCTTCAAGCAGGGCGGATGCGGCCAACAGCGGGGCGCCAAAGTAGGCCATCCACAGCAAGATGCGTCCCCAGATCGGGCCGCCTGTTGGAATGCCGACATCCAGCCCACCCACAACAAACAGCCCAAGACTGTAATAGGCACGAGTCAGCAGGTCGGCGTTGCCCACGCCCGGGCGTTCACTCAGCGAGACGCCGGATGACAGACCAACCATGGCAAACAGAAAAAAGATTAACGCGAGCGTCCAGCGCCAGCTGATACGGAACTGATTGGTTCGGGTGTAGAGGGCCACGGCGGCTTAGCTGTATTTGAGTGGCGCGCATTATACAGTGCCGCGGCGATATCGCGGTCTAGTCAAGCATCATTTAATCTTGATAGGCACGACGAACCTGCCGATGTTCACTGGGCCTGCGCGTTGGGCAACTGCAGCGACCGGATGACGCCCATGGAACCGAGCACTGCTAACAGAAGCAATACGTAAACAGTGCCATACAACGCATCGATCACGCCAAGACTGCCGCCCGCGAGCAGGAACAGGCCAATCACCGTGTTGCTGACAGCCGTGTACCGGGCGCGGTTCTCCGGGTTTGCCATATCCACCAGATAGGTTTTGCGTGCTACGCGTGCGCCCTGATGTGCCACGGCGGCAGAGAACAGCACCAATGCGCTTACGGGTAACAGGCCGAGCCAGTCACCCAGAGTGTGCAGCGTGACAACGCCAAGCATTACTGCGACCGAGATAGCCGCGGCAATACCCATGACCCTGTTGGCATACTGATCGGAGAGACGTCCCCAGATAAAGCCGGACAGCAAACCTGCGGCACCGTCAGCCAGCATCAGCGTCCCAAGGCTGCCCATGCCCCCACTGCCAGTCTGCTGTATCAGCACAACAATATACGGCACTGAAAATGCTGTTGTTACCAGCAGCGCCCTCGCGATGACAAAATCGCGAAACTGCCTGTCGTCCCTGAGCAGGGCCAGGCTTTTGATTGCCTCAGTAAAAGCGTTGCCACCACCTTCGGTTGCGCCTGCTACTTCTGGAACAGCGCTGTAAACCAGTGCGGCGACAAACCAGATAACAGCGGCGGCAGATAGCAGCAGTATGAATACGCCGCTACCCTGTTTTAAAGCCTCAAAAGTCTCGATATGTGGCGCTGCGAGCAGGAACATCGCAACCGCAAGCGTGACAAACCCCGCGGCGGAAGACGCGCTGCCACTTAATCGGCCCCGGCGTGTTTTTGATACCGTTTTGCCCAGCACGTCTTTGTATGCAACCGAACAAACGCCCCGACAGAGGCTAAACAGCGCGAGCAGGAAGATAATCAGGGCGCCCGCGAGAAAGCCCTCCAGGAACAGCACCACAGGTAACATGAGTAGCAGCGCGAGACCCTGCCCCATACTGCCAAACACCCAAAAATATTTGCGCCTTGGTTGTTCACGTATTCGCTGGGCGATAAACAACTGGGGCAGCAGCGAGAGCGATTCCCTCACCGGCACCAGCATGGCAATAAAATAGACAGGTGCACCAATACTTGACAGCATCCATGCCAATACCAGTTTTGCACTGACCAGCGCATCACCGACCTGGGTCAACGTGTTGGCAACCAGTTGGCAGGTGAACGCCAGGGGTTGCTCGTGACAGGCAGACT
>CAYGNA010000097.1:4801-10850 GCA_964351065.1 uncultured Pseudomonadales bacterium | reverse complement strand
GGCCGGGGTACCCATAATTGCAACAGGATTGAACCGATAGGAGCCCGGTTTTTCGAAGATCCAACAGGTGGCCGCCAGCAACTGTCGGAATTTTTTACATGGCACAGAGAACAGCCGATCTCTATACAAAGCACCCCTTCATAGACGCAGACAGACCACCCGATCTCAGGAAAAAGGCGAAGCCGGGCGGGGTTTTCGAAACACAAGAAAGTGCTGTTGGGGCAGAAAATCGCCGGTGCGCTCCCATTCGAGGCCGATGGCAGACATCTCTTTTTTGGCCTGCGCCTGGGACATCTTGTGGAGGCGCTTGATTGGCACCAAAGGATCCTCGGCACGATACTCAATCAGCACCAGCCTGCCACCGGGTCGAAGCGCCCTGACCATGGCCTCGCCCATTTCGCGTGGATGGGAGAATTCATGGTAGGCATCGACGATAAAGATGAGATCCACGATCCCAGCGGGCAAGTGTGGATTATCGATTGCACCCAGTGTCGGCTCAATATTGGCAACCCCTGCCATTGCTGCCCGGGCAGTCAGAATGTCCAGCATTTCAGGCTGAATATCCACCGCAAGCACTCGACCCTCCGGCACACGAGCCGCAACCGGCAGAGAGAAGTAACCTGTGCCGGCACCTATATCGGCAACGACGTTGTCGGGTGCCAACGGCAAATTACGAATCAATAGATCCGTACCCTCTTCCCGCTCGCGCTCTGGCCGCTCAAGCCAGGCTGCGCCCATGTGCCCCATGACCTGTGAAATTTCACGACCGAGATAGTACTTGCCAGTACCGTCACGGGACTGGCGACCGGTCTCGTAGTACTGATCATAAAAATCGCTCCTGCTTGCTGAAGCAGACGCCTCCTCTAACTCGGGCGTGCCGCACGCGAAGACGGACGTACACAGCAGAAACATTAAACATCGGATTCTCATGCCCTTGATACGACGGCAAAGGAAGGCGGGATCAGGTTACGAGACGGCATCCAGGCGCTGTTTTTTTCGTATACTTCGCCGGCACACAATTCTGGCCAGGAGCAACACAATGCGAGACGAAACCAAAATTATTCATTCCGGCTACGAGACGGACCCAACCACCCACGCGGTGGCGACACCTATTTACCAGACAGTCGCCTACGAATTTGACAGTGCCCAGCACGGCGCGGACCTGTTTAACCTTGCCGTACCTGGCAATATCTACACCCGCATCATGAACCCGACCACCGACGTGTTGGAAAAACGCGTCGCTGATCTCGAAGGCGGTGTTGGCGCACTGGCGGTCAGCGCCGGCAGCGCGGCCATCAACTACGCAATCCTCAATATTGCTGAAGTAGGCCATAACATTGTCGCCACGCCACAACTCTATGGTGGCACCTACACCCTCTTTGCACATATGTTGCCAAGGCAAGGCATTGAGGTTCGCTTTGCCGCGGACGATTCTGCACAAGCCATCAGTGCCCTCATTGATGACAAGACCCAGGCAGTATTCTGCGAGTCCATCGGGAATCCTGCAGGCAACATTGTTGACCTGGAATCCATTGCCGCTGCCGCACACGCCAAAGGTGTGCCGCTTATTGTCGACAACACCGTAGCAACACCCATGCTCATCAAGCCCTTTGAGTATGGTGCTGACATTGTTGTGCACTCACTGACCAAGTACATCGGTGGTCACGGCAACTCACTGGGCGGCATTATTGTAGATTCCGGGAAGTTCCCCTGGGCAGATCACAAAGAACGCTTTTACATGCTGAATGAGCCAGAGGCTTCCTATCACGGCGTCGTGTACACCGAGGCCATGGGTCCAGCGGCCTACATTGGGCGAGCGCGCACCGTGCCACTTCGCAATACCGGTGCTGCGCTGTCGCCGTTTAACGCCTTTCTGCTGCTGCAGGGCCTGGAAACACTTGCGCTGCGCATGGAGCGGCATTGCGCCAATGCACATACTGTCGCGAACTTCCTTAGCAACCACGCCTCGGTCACCAAAGTGAATTTTGCCGGTCTACCGGGTGACAAATACAACGCGCTCGCGCAGAAGTACTGCAATGGCAATCCGGCTTCGCTGCTCACCTTTGAGGTTGAAGGTGGGTTTGAGGCTGCAGTCACTTTTTATGACAAGCTGAAACTGTTCAAGCGACTGGTAAACATCGGCGATGCCAAGTCACTCGCCTGCCATCCCGCTTCAACCACTCACCGCCAGATGAGCAGTGAGGAGCAACTTCAGGCTGGCGTTACACCTGGCATGATCAGGTTGTGTGTTGGTATTGAGCACGAGGATGACATCCTTGCCGACCTTGTCCAGGCGCTATCCTGAGAAACGATTTTGGGATCTGAGTCACGTTTACGCGTAAATGTGACTCAGACCCCACGCTTTCTCATGTTCACTCAGACTTCTAGGCGTTTTGCTTGTCCAGGTGAATAACCAACGCGTTCAAACCGCTTTCCACTTTCAGCGAATTGGGATCCACACTTAGCGGCACCGGCACACGCTGCGATATCTGGGACTGGTAGTGCGCCCCGTCTGACTCCTGCTTTAGCGTCGCGTCTACCGACAGGTAACCGTCTTTAACATTCACATTGAGATCAACGAGATCTTTCTTTGGAATATCGAGACTGTAGGTTACCGAATTATCATCCTCGGAAAAGGTGAGCGCGCCAACACTTGAGCCACCAAAGTTCTTGTCGAAAAGACTACCAAATGCAGGCAGGTCATTGCGCCCAAACAGGTCGCGTGGGCCAGATTCGCCAAACATCTGGTCCATCTGTTGCCGCATCCGTTCGATTTGCTCAAAGGGATTTGTTGGCAGGGGGGCTCCCTGAGGTGCAATTTGCGCGGGCGCCTGCCGTATCGCACCTGAGCTTGCAGATGAACGATGGACGTCGGGGGACGTCTGCAGGTTAGCAGGGGCCGATGAATTTTCTACCACTGACCGTGTATATGGTGAATCGGTGGTTGCGGGCCAACTAATCGCAACCCCGGGTAACACATCCAGGTGTTGGTATGCCCAGGTTGTCGCAACACCCAGGCCAAAGGCTGCCACAATCGATACTATGCCAAACCAGTTCCGCTTCATCACTTGCCTCCTTGATGCAATCGCAACAGATGATCTTGTTGCTATAGACGATCAGGAGCGCAGCAAGTTCCAGCCAGGGAAAAATCCGCTTGAATAGTTGGGACGGGTTGGACTCACCTTTCCAGCAACTCCCCACAAGCGGCATACCAGTTAACGATACTGTCCCAGATCTCATCCGCAGTTTCTGCAAACCAGAAAAGATCACGATCCTCATCATCGATTACACCTTCTTCGACCAGGAAATCGACATCAACGACGCGCCGCCAATAAGCCTCTCCCACGAGCACCACGGGTACTGGCTTGATTTTGCGCGTCTGTATGAGAGTCAACGTTTCAAAGAGTTCGTCCAACGTCCCATAACCACCAGGAAAGGCAACCAGCGCCTTTGCACGCAACAGAAAATGGAGTTTACGCAAGGCAAAGTAATGGAACTTGAAACAGAGCCCTGGAGTAATGTAGGGATTAGGGAACTGTTCATGGGGCAGGCTGATATTGAGCCCAACCGATATCGAGCCCACATCATTGGCACCCCGGTTTGCGGCCTCCATGATGCCTGGACCACCACCAGTCAACACAACATACTGGCTCTGCTCACTAACCAGCCGCCCAAGGGCACGTGCCACGTCATAATAGTGGCTTTTGGCAAGCACTCTTTCTGCCCGATGCAGGGCCTTGATTGCATGAGCATCAGAGGGATTTTCAACCAGTTTCTGTGCCCGCAAATCTACCTCACGCCGCGCGGCAACCGGCTCCAGAATACGAGTACCACCAAAGACAACAATCGTATCTGAGACCTCATGTTCACGCAGGGCTTCCTCCGCCTTGGCATAGTCGATCTGGAGTCGCACGCCCCGACTTGCTGCCAGGTTAAGGAACTGGGCGTCTTCGGTTGCCTCGATATAACTGGGATTGTCGAGGATCGCCGCTAAACGGGCTGGTGTTTGCGCATCATCTTCCGCCGACTTTGGTACATGCCAGGGCAAAGGGTTCGCGCGTTGCTCTGGATGAGGTGGCGTTGGCACCTGAACCCCCGAGGATACATCTTTAGTTGTCATTTACGTCTTCCAATTACTGGCATTGACGACAAATCTACCATCAACAGATTCTTTTGCGGCAGAACCTCACACCATTTATAACGGCTGGCCGCTCAAACTGTGTCAGGTTATGCCGCCAAGTCTGCGCTGCACTTCCGCAAGGCTGAGCCCGTCAATCTCTACCACCTTCCGGGCGGAGGTGGCGCCAGACACAATGCGCACATCAGCGCCAGTCAATCCCAGCGCCTGCGCCAGAAGCCGCAGAACCTCCGCATTCGCACGCCCCTTTTCAGGTGGCGCAGCAACCCGAATCTTGAGCACGTCTTCCAACCAGCCAGCAATTACAGTGCGCGATGCGCCAGGCACAACCTTGAGGGACAGACGAAGGGCGTTTGACAATGATCAGGGCCGCAGCGGTAACATAATCTGGAAGCCGCCCGTACCTGTTTGCGGATTGAACTCCGGCCCATATCGTTCGAGCATGGGTGCATCGGCCACTTCAAAGCCAGAGCCTGGCAACCAGTTTGCCCAAATGCTATGCATGACTGATTTCATTGCCGCCACGTGTGCGGCGCTACTGAAGACAGCATATTTTTGTGCCGGCACCCGGGCCCGGGCAAACTTCCCGGGCATGCCCTCGTAGCTCGACACTTCAAATGCAGTGATGTAGTCGAAGTGACCATCATTGTCGTCATTCATACAGACCCCGTACGCGGCATCTCCCGTGACATGCAGAATCTCGCCATCAAGCTCGTTAAATTCGTTCCAATGCGCGGGTATCGCGGCACTGGATTCATAGGTGTAGTTGCGCTTAATGCCCGCAAAAAGTTTCGGTTCACTGTGAATGATCACAGGGGCAGCAAGTTCAAACATTTGCTCACTCATATTGGATGCCTCAATCAGGTAAAGGTGGTCCGTGTTACCCCTGCGTCGGACCGATTCTGGCGTCACGTCAAAATGTTCACGAAAAGCACGGGAAAACGCCTCATGAGATCCGTACGAAAAGTCCAGGGCCAACTGGAAAATATCCCGTTCCCCCTTCGCCAATCGTTTGGCCGCTTCACTCAAACGCCGTTGTTTTACATAGCGCATCACTGATCGGCCTGTCGCGTTTCCAAAAGCGCGCGTCAGGTGGTAAGCCGAAATGCACGCGGCGTCACTGATCTTCCCAAGATCAAGTGCTGAGCCAAGATGAGTCTCGATATACCAGTTAGCTTTTTGTACAGGATTCATGCGGCTATCCTAGCGATGCATTAAGGATCATGCTTGATCAAAATTGCGCTCCCATGCAATGGTTGCTAACGCCTACTCCTGCTTGTCACGATCAACTGCTGCCATAAAATCCATCTTGCGCAAATCATCATCTGGCGCTGGCACCTCAACAATACGCTCCGGTACATCATCAAACTCAAGCCGTAAGGCACGGCACATTGTTGCGTGCATTTCGTAGGTGCAGGTGATGTAGGTCAGCTCAAGAATCTCTTCATCCGAGAGATGCTTTTTCAAGACGTCGAAAGTGCCATCCGGCACCCTGCCGCCCGCCAGCACAAGGTCGTCAGTATAGGCAAGTACAGCGCGCTCAATCTCGCTAAACAGATCGGTGGCGCCCCAGTGGGGAATGGCAGAGATCTGCGCCTCGCTAAAGCCGACAGCGCGGAGCGACTTGCAGTGTTGAGAGAACACAAACTGGCTGCCGCGCGCAAAACCTGCTCTCGACTGACCGAGTTCGCGCAGTTTTGGTGACAACCTCCGTTTCCGCGAACGATAAAACTGAAAACCTTCAACACAGTGATTGAAGCACTCGGGAATTAAAGCAAACACCGTCCACCAGTTACCCGGGGTACCGGTTGCGGTCCCTGGTTCTGCCACCGGATCACGGTCGCCAAACAATGCGTCATACAGTGGCAAGATGGATGGATCCGCATCCGCGCGGGAAACCTGTCGAAGTCT
>CAYGNA010000097.1:0-4701 GCA_964351065.1 uncultured Pseudomonadales bacterium | reverse complement strand
TCTTGGGCTTTTTGTCTGGGGCTTTTTGTCTTGATTATGGGCAATGATAGTATCGTTCCATCTAACCGACCGGAGAGCAACCTTGAAAGAAGTGGTTGGCATATCATTGAAGTCAATGCTATCGGAAGATCGACTGCTGGTGGCGCCCGGCGTCTTTGATGGACTCTCTGCACGCCTGGCGGCCAACGCTGGGTTCGATCTGCTCTACATGTCACGCTTTTCAGTAGCTGGTGCCACCCACGGCAAACCTGACATCGGCCTTTTGACCGCAGGCGAGATGGCCGCAGCCGCAACACGGGTGGTCGAGTCTGCAGGTGGAATTCCGGTTATCGCGGATGGCGACAATGGCTATGGCGGCCCGCTCAACGTCGCCCGCACAGTGTGGGAATACGAAAAAGCCGGCGTCTCCTGCATACAACTGGAAGACCAGGTACATCCCAAACGCTGCGGGCACATGGAGAACAAGCAGGTAGTCTCTCGCACTGAGGCGGTTGAAAAGATTCGCGTAGCTGTAGATTCACGTTCAGATGCCGCATTCCTCGTCATGGCGCGAACGGATGCGCGCGCCACTGACAGCCTGAAAGAGGCGCTGGTACGGGCAGAACAGTTCCTTCACGCCGGGGCTGACATTCTGTTCGTTGAGGCACCCCGGTCCGAAAAAGAAATGATTGCCATCGCAACAGCCTTTGCTGGCACACCGCTTGTCATTAACCTGGTGGAAGATGGCAAGACGCCATGGCCATCGCAGGCTGAACTCAAGGACATGGGCTACAGTATTGCGTTGTACCCGGTCACAGCACTACTCCACGTTGCGCGCAACCTGGCTGACACCTACGCTGCCGTGGCTTCTGCCCGCAAACCTGATTCGGCGCGCGAAACGTTCAATGGGTTTAACGAACTCGTTGGCCTGAACGAGGCCAATGCCTACATCGATGCCATTCGAGCCGAAGGCCAGCCAGACTAGCCGCACCGCCTGCGGATCTCAGCACCAAGGTCTGCCGCCACTTTTTTCCGCTCGGTTTTTGTGACACGAACCTCGTTGCCATCATCGTCGCTAAAAATGACACGGCCCTCAAGCAGCGCCGGGTCATCACGCGCCGCTTTACACGTACCTTGCATCTGCCTGGCACGGCGTGGCCTGCACCACGCCTTGCGATCAGCCTTTGAGCGCCATCAGTATATCGTTAGGACGAATCGGCAAATGGCGCATACGGACACCCACAGCAGCAAAAATGGCATTCCCAATGGCAGGGCCAACCACGGTGGTGGCCGGCTCGCCAAGCCCCACGGCTTGTTCCGTACTATCGACAAACTCAATGTCCATGACTGGCACCTGGCTCATACGAAGCGGCGTGTACGAGCCCAGATTGGTATCTCGCACTTCGCCTTTTTCAAACGCCGTACCCTCGTGCAAGGCCATGCTAAGGCCCCACAGCGCGGCGCCTTCTGTTTGAGCCATAGCACCATCCGGGTGAACAATGGTGCCCGCGTCAAGTACAAGATCCAGTTTCTCAACCAGCACCCTGCCGGTCGTAACGTCCACGCTGACGCGAGCCACACAGGCGCACCAGGTGGGCATGTCTCGCTCCTGGCCAAAGGTAGTCGCAACCCCCATACCTGTGCCAGCAGGTAATTTGTCTTCCCATCGAGACTTTTCCCGCACCCTTTGCAGCACATTGGCGAGGCGTTTTGCACCGCCCACAGAGTTGGGTACAACCCCGGCATTCTTCCCTTTCGCCGACAGGCGCTTCAGCCGAAACTCGATAGGGTCTTCGCCAAGTTCACGCGCGGCTTCATCCATAAAAGACTCAAGCGCCCAGTTGGTCCACCCAGGACCCACGGAACGCAGCCAGCCTGGCCTGAAGGTCTGCAGCGCAAGGTCATTGGAAATTGCTCGTACCTGGTGGGCGCCCACGTCATACCAATGGTTGGCACCACTAATGGCAAAGGGATCAAATTTTGCGCCATTAGCCCCAGTGCCCATAAAAAACGCGGCCATGGCTTCTGTCGGCCAACCCGACGCAGCATCGTGTCGCATGCCAATCACACGACTGCGGTCATCCACCGCCATGCTGACTTGCTGCACCGAGGCTGAACGGGGTGAATCAAACCTGGAGTCATCCTCACGACTCAGCAAAACCTTGACGGGCTTACCCAGCGCTTTGGCAGCCAGCAGGGCCGGCACACCATAATCGCCATTCAGGCGCCGACCGAAACCGCCGCCCAGCAGGTAGGTCTTCATCAGGATCTGTTCTTCCGGTACGCCAAGTGCTTTCGCATACCAGGGCAGCGCCAATGATTGCCACTGGTTGCCCGTGTGCAGCTCCCAAATACCATCGGCTCGTTGCAGGGCCAGGGCATTGACGGGTTCCATCTGGAAATGCAGTACAGTGCTTGTCGTGTACTCGTGTGAAATTACGCGCTCAGCCGACGCAAATGCCTCGTCTACCCCGTTATCTGCGACAACCAGGGAACCACCGGCAGACGCAATCAATTCGCGGTTACGTGCCTGGATATCTGCTTCACTGACGTTCGCGGTCTTGCCCTTGTTGTAATTCACGACAACGACACCGGCAGCTTTCATGGCAGCATGATATGAATCTGCGATCACCAGAGCCCAGCCAGGGACAGTACCTGAAGGATCGTCAAGCACCAGCGTCTGCTGATAGCCCTTCACCCGGCGTGCCGCAGAATCATTGATTGAAGTAATGCTGGACCCGTATCGGGTCGGCGGCAGTATCGGCTTGGCGTACGCCATGCCCGGCACCTCGGCATCAATACCGTAGATCGTCTCGCCGCGGGTTTTGGCGGGAATGTCCAGGGCCTGGAAATTGCCCCCAATCAGCTTGCGATCACGCGGTTTCTTGATCGGCATCGCTGCCAGGTCTTCGTTGGTATACTTGCGCGTCAAATCGCCTTTCTGGACGATCTCGGCGAAACTCACCGACTGTCTGCCACTGACAACACGACTAGCTTCTGCGCGGCAGCGACGCGCTGGCTTGTCCAGCAGTTTTGCGCCTTCCTCAATCAACGCCTGTCGCCCCGCAGCACCCGCCCGGGACAACGCATCAAAGTTTTGCCAGACAGACCACGAACCACCGGTTACCCGGTAACCCCAGGTCGCCTCACTATCCACATAGTTCAGTGTTACATCATCCCAATTGGCTTCCAGTTCGTCAGCGACAATGCGGGCAAGGGCTGTGCCTATGTGCTGTCCCATCTCAGCCTCAGCAACATTGACAGCAATTTTTCCTTCCTTATCAATCGCGAACCAGACAGTTGGCTCGAACATCCTCTGGCCCATGGCCGTGGCGGGGCTGCTGGAAAACAGCGCAGCAGGTACAAACGCCAGCGCAAACCCTGCACTCGTTGCGCCGATCATGAATCCCCGCCGGGTAACACCCTTACTGGATGCGCCGCCGGGATTACCCAAATGCGAGAGCTTACCCATGAGCAGTTTCCTCTCTGGAAGATTCCGCTGCATTGTAGGAAAGGCCGGTTGCTGCCAGCTTGATTGCCTTGCGGATTCGCGTGTACGCCATGCAGCGACACAGGTTGCCTTCCATTTGTTCAGAAATTTGTGAGTCCGTGGGATTCGGGATCTGTTTCAGCAAACTTGCTGCCTGCATGATCTGGCCTGACTGACAGTAGCCACACTGTGGCGCCTGCGCCAACACCCATGCGTCCTGTAGCGGAGAATCAAGACCTTCTATTGTCGTGACCGCGGCTCCAGCGACTGCTGCCAGCGGTGTGATGCAGGACCGCTGCGCAACACCATCGACGTGTACCGTGCAGGCACCACAAAGCCCAACCCCACAACCAAACTTGGTGCCTTTCTTACCCAGTTCATCGCGGATAACCCAGAGTAGTGGCGTATCGTCTGATACGTCTACATCTACCGCCTTGCCGTTAACGCTGAATCTCGTCGCCATCAGGTCTCCCCTCTCACTTTTTGTTTTGTCCACCTTGCCACCACAGTCATGGCTTACGCAAGTCACGTTGCTAGAGCCAGTCCCTGCGCTTGAAGAAACGTATCATCTGAACCGCCACCGCGATCATTACACCCCAGACGAGAAGATACCCATAAGGCCAGCTGAGTTCAGGCATGCTGAACGGTCCGGCATCCGGATCAAAATTCATACCGTAGACACCAACAATAAATGTCAGGGGTATAAAGATCGTGGCAATCACGGTCAGCACCCGCATAACCTCATTCATCCGGTTACTGACGGACGTCAGGTATACATCCAACATGCTGCTCGTCATATCCCGGTAAGTCTCAAGAAAGTCCATTATCTGTATCGTGTGATCGTAACAGTCGCGCAGGTAAACCAGGGTAGATTCACGAATTGCGAGATGGTCGCCACGAAGCAATTGGTTAATCACCTCGCGCTGGGGCCACAGCATACGACGCAGCAGAATCAGTTCGCGCTTGACCGTATGGATTTGCTCGAGTGGCCGACGATCCACTGCATCGAGAATGGATATCTCAAGGTCTTCAAGTTGCTGTCCAAATTCATCAAGCACAGGAAACCCCTGGTCAATCACCAGGTCCAATATGCTGTAAAGCAGGTAGTCCGCACCGCGGGAACGAAGGCGGCTGGCGTTATCCTTAAGCCTTGCGACAATTGGCTCGAACGGCGCAAACGTTCCCTGGCAAAAAGTTATCAGGAAGGTCTCACTGAGAAAAAGGCTAACCTG
>CAYGNA010000096.1:0-10921 GCA_964351065.1 uncultured Pseudomonadales bacterium | reverse complement strand
AAACAGGTAAGCGCCGCTATATCCAAGTCCCTCGATAATCAACCCGGTACCAAAAATCGCCATTGGCATCGCCAATTGACCTGCAACCTGGTTCAGTGACATGCCCGCGGGGGTAAGCGCCGGCCCGAGAATGTCCGGCACCAAAGCGAGCCGTGTTGGCGCATCAATGCTTTGTAATCCTGCTGAGATAAAGGTCGCGAGGAAAAAGAGTCCAAACGTCAACATGCTGCCCTGGCCAAGGTACATGATCAACGCGATGATGGACGTGATCACAACCAGCAGGCACTGCATAACGAGTAACAACAGGCGCCGGTCATAACGATCGGCGAGGGCACCACCATAGAGCCCAAACGTCAGCGCACCCACACCGCGACTGGCCCCGATAAGCGCTACCAGGATCAGCCAGATGTCTCTCGGTGCATAAGCCTGAACCCAGAGAATTTGGGTAAAAAACTGCAGTGGCATTAACATCTGGCCCAGCGCAAAGCCGGCCAGCAGCAATCGGAAATCCGCGACCTGAAGTGGAGCGGCGCCGTTTGATCGATTGCTGGTAGACATAGGTTAGTGTGTAAAATACCCCAAAACCGGAGAATAACATGCCTCATCAAACCCTGATCTTTGATTTAGGCGGCGTACTTGTGGACTGGAACCCACGCTACCTGTATCGCAAACTGTTTTCGAACGAGGCCACCGTCGAAAGGTTTCTGCAGGAAGTCTGTACCCAGGAGTGGAACGAGGCGCAGGATGCTGGTCGCTCTGTCGCTGAGGCGACGCGCCTGCTGGTGGCGGAGTTTCCTCAACACCAGGCTGAAATCGAGGCCTACTACAGCCGTTGGGAAGAAATGCTCGGCGGGCAGATTGAGGGCACGGTACAACTGCTGGAAGAACTTGCACAGACCGGCGGCCTCAGACTGCTGGCGTTGACTAACTGGTCCCGCGAGACTTTTCCGATTGCGCGTGAACGCTTCGAATTTCTGTCGATCTTCGAAGACATCCTGGTGTCGGGGGAGGTTGGCCTGAAAAAACCTGACGCCAGAATCTTTCAGATGTTGCTGGATCGTCATGGCATAACCCCTGCTGATGCAGTGTTCATTGACGATGCGGTTCACAACGTTGCCGCGGCAAGTGCGCTCGGGCTGCACGGTGTGCATTTCGTTTCTCCGGCAGCCCTGCGCGACACGCTAAAGTCGTTAGATTTGATCCAATAGTTCAGGGAAAGGCGTGTATACTGCAGCCTATGAATAACCGTGGTGTACGCACCACTACCAAGGAATTGGATAATGACTGTATCGAGAGACCAGCCAGGCGACACTGCGCAGCCTGCAGCGCGTATTGTTGAAATAACCCGGGATACCGTCGAGTTATTCAAAATACTGAAGTTTGAAGGTATGGTGACCAGCGGTGGTGAGGCAAAGATGGTGATTGGGGAGGGCCGGGTGCTGGTGAACGGGAAGCCTGAGCTGCAGAAGCGTTTTTTATTTAATGATTGGGATACCATCGAGTTCAACGCTGAACGGATTGTCATCAGGTTGGCATCTGCGGCCGTTCCGGAAACACCCATGTTGCAGACCCAGGACGCGAGGAAACCTGATGGAACCTCAGCGGCACGCGTGGAAGAAAAAGCGTGAAAGCAAATGATTGTCTGCGCAGGATTCGCTACATACTCGATCTGGACGACAACAAGCTGATCGCACTTTTTGCGGAGGCTGACCGGAATGTCACCAGAACACAGATCAGCGCCTGGCTGAAACAGGACGATGATGCCGACTATGAAGAGTGTAGTGATGAGATGTTCGCGAGCTTTCTCAATGGTCTGATCAGGCAAAAGCGCGGCTCGAAGGATGGTCCTGAACCAAAGCCGGAAACAAGATTGAACAACAACATCATTTTCAGGAAACTGAAGATTGCGTTCGACCTGCAATCTGATGACATTCTCTCGTTATTGTCCCTGTCTGATTTTGTGATCAGCAAACACGAATTATCTTCCTTCTTTCGTCGGCCAGGTCACAAGCACTACCGCAAATGCGAAGATCAGATCCTGCGTAATTTCCTGATGGGCCTGCAAATCCAGTATCGCGGCCAGCCCGCTGCACCTTGAGATTCACTGTAGGGGAGACGGGTTAACCACCAGGCGAGACACTCATGAAATGCGCACCTCTCGGCCTGATTCGCAGGAGCGGTAAATCGCATCGATGATCGCCTGTACCGCAAGCGCCTGATCGATGGTGACACACAGGGCCTCGGTTCCAAGGATCGCATTGATGAAGTTGTGGAACCGGGATGTATGGCCAAATTGCATGGGGGCATCCACATTCTGGATTACCTGATATTCGCCTGCATTGGTGCCGGGTTGGTAGAGTTCCGCAGGATAAACGCCAGCGCCAGCCTCGCTACCAAACAGGCTGACGTTCATGGCATTGGCCTGTGCCTGGTGAAGCGCCCAGGAGACGTCCAGTTGTAACGTTGCCCCACCCTTGAGTTTTATCAGCGCGGTGGCAAAGTCGTCCACGTCGAATTCAATGTTTTCCTTTTCAGAGATACCCCAGCCGCCTTCACCCAGGCCACGGTTACCAAATTTTGTATAGGTCGCGCCAGTCACCGCTTCCGGCTGGAAGTTGTCCATGATGTACAGCGAGAGGTCCATCATGTGCACCCCGATATCGAGCAGCGAGCCACCACCCGCGAGGGCCTTGCTGGAAAACCAGGTCCCGAGAGAAGGAATGCCGCTCCGACGCATCCAGCAGGCTTTGGCGTGGTAAATCTCTCCAAGCCTGCCGGCCTCTGCGAGGGATTTGATCTTCTGCGCGCCTGGTGCAAACCGCTGGTTCATACCCAGCATAAAAAGCTTGCCGGTTCGGGTCGCCGCATCGGCCACTGCCCGTGCCTCCCTGGCATTGAGGGCAAACGGCTTCTCCAGGATAACGTGCTTGCCTCGCTCCAGTGCTTCTTCTGCCAGTGGTGCGTGAAAGGCGTTTGGCACGGCAATATAGATGGCATCAACATTGTCGTTGGCAATCAGTTCCCGCGAGTTGTCGTAATACTCCTGGACGCCAATGGTACTGGCCAGGCGCTTCGCCCGCTCAGCGTTGGCATCACAAAGCGCAACAATTTCTGCTTGTCCATGCGCCATGATCTCACGTGCGCTGCTGTAACTAATGGCGCCTGCGCCAATGATCCCGAATTTGACTGATCCCATGATCTACTTGCTCTCCTTACGCTATCGGGCTGGTTGCCCAGCTTCGCTCTTCACGCGTCATCTGTGACAGACTCTGCTGTGTGTATAACTTGTGATACCGTCCCCTGACCGCCATGAGTTCGTGGTGGTCGCCCATCTCGATCAGTTTGCCATGCTCGATAACCAGAATACGATCTGCGTTCCTGATGGTCGAGAGTCGGTGGGCAATGACGAGGCTGATCCTGCCTGCCAGCAGGGCGCCAAGTCCACGCTGGATATGCTGCTCGGTCACCGTGTCTACACTTGAAGTTGCTTCATCCATTACCAGTATTTTTGGATCAGCGAGAATGGCACGCGCGAACGATATCAGTTGCTTTTGACCCGCCGACAGTTTTGATCCACCTTCCCCTACCTCGGTACTGTAACCATTTTCCATGCCGAGAATAAATTCATGTGCGCCAGCGCGCCTGGCTGCCTGCATGATTTCTGCTTCACTCGCGTCCAGTTTGCCATAGCGGATGTTGTCGCCAATAGTGCCACCAAACACGTGTGACGCCTGCAGGACCATCCCGAGATTTGATTGTAGCCAATGCAGGCTGCGCTCCCGGTAGTCAATGCCGTCAATCAGGATTTCACCTTCGGTTGGTTCGTAGAAGCGACACAGCAGGTTAACCAGCGTGGACTTGCCGCCGCCGGTTGAACCGACAATTGCAATGTTCTGGCCATGTTCGATCTTGAGATTGATGTTGTCCAACACCTTGCTGCCAACGTCGTATTGAAAACTCACATTGCGCAGTTCAATGTGGTTGATTGTATCCGGGAAGCCGTCTTCTGCCATGCCGGGGATAGCCGGTGCGCGAACGCGCGCAAGCACTGTTGGCGAATCCTGCACGGCAGGCTCCGACTCGATGAGTGAAATGATGCGTTCGGCGGACGCCTGCGCCATCTGCATTTCGGCAAACCAGTTGGCGAGTTCCTGGATGGGTTCGAAAAAATGTCGCGCATAGGTCAGAAACGCAATCAATGTGCCAGCAGTGATGCTGCCCCACATCACCTCAAGACCGCCAAAAACCAGCGCAAGCCCTGAGGCGAGTGCACCCAGCGTCAACACCAGCGGGAGGTACAGGGCTGCCTGTACCTTGTTGAGCACCGAGGCTGCAAACATATCGTCTGTCAGGGTGCCAAACCGGTTCAGGTTTTCCGCCTCCTTGACGAACGCCTTGGTGGTCTGGACACCCATAATGCTTTCATTGAAGGAGCCGGTGATGCGCGAGTTGGTTTTTCGCACCTGCCGTGCACTCTTCAGAATCCTGCGCTGGAAGGTCAGGCTGAGCCATGCCAGGACTGGCAGAACTGACAACACCACGAGGGCGAGTGAGATATCCATGTACAGCATGGCAATAGCGATACCGAGCATCATGGTCAGACCCCAGACAAGGTCAAGCAGCCCCCATGCCAGGATGTTGGACAGTCGTTCAATGTCAGACGTCATCCTTGCCATCAGCCAGCCAACCGGCCGAAAGTCATAGAATGAAAATGACAGTCGCTGCAGGTTCTGAAATCCATCTTTCCTGATGTCGTGCCCGACCTGGGTGCGCAGCTTGCCACCAAACCAGATAAACCCCCCGACCGAGGCTGCAAGCAGCACCACAAAGCCGAAGTAGAGTGCACCGTAGAACACAAAATCGGTATCAGCCCCTGTTGTTGCCACTGCGTCGATGACTTCACGTGTAATCAGTGGAAATGCTATCTCGGCAATGGCGACACAAAACGCACATACAGCAAGCACGCTCACATCGAAGCGATAGTGCAAGGTATAGCCCAGCAGTTTCTGCCAAAGCTCAAGGTTCATGCCATGCTGGAATGAGTCCTCATTGAAACCGTCATTAAAATTTTCGTCATCAAAAAAGTCGCTCATGGTCAGCCTCCTGTACGTCGGACTCTATCTGGTCCTGGATTGCACCCTGTATCTGGCAGAGGTTGCGATAGATGCCATTCTCTGCCGAGAGAGTTGTGTGATTGCCTTCCTGCACAATATGTCCCTCATGCAACACAACAATTTTGTCAGCATGCATCACGGTTGAAAGTCGATGCGCCACGATGATGGTTGTCTGCTTGTTACGCGCGTCTTTTAACGCTGCAAGTATCTGCGCCTCGGTATCTGTATCCACGGCTGACAGGGCGTCATCCAGTATGAGTACAGGTGGCTGTTTCAGCAGTGCCCGTGCGAGCGCGATACGCTGGCGCTGACCGCCAGAGAGTGTCACGCCACGCTCGCCAACCTGGGCGTCATAACCACGCGGAAAGCGGGTAATGGAATCATGGATACACGCCGCGCGGGTAGCGGCCAGCACATCCTCATGGGTGGCGTCGGCACGTCCAACCAACAGGTTTGCCGCGATACTGGCCGAGTACAGGAATGGCTCCTGCAGCACGATGCTGATCTGCGAGCGCACAAATTTGCGGGACAGTGCGCCAAGTTCGTGTTCGTCCAACCTGATGGAGCCCCGTTCATAGTCATAAAGACGCAGGAGAAGCTGCGTGATTGTTGACTTGCCGGCACCAGGAGGACCCAGGATCGCGAGGGTCTCACCCGGCGCAAGGCGAAAGCTCACATCGCTTAGCACAGGTCGGTCCTTGTCAAACTCAAAGTGAAGGGCCTCGAAGGTAACAGCACCTTTCAGCGACTCGGAAGGTGTCATGTCATTCTGCGATTCCATCGGCTCACCAAGAATTTCTGCGATGCGGCCCATGGACACGATTGCCTTGCCAGAATCGGTCAGCACGCGACCCATATGCCGGATAGGCCAGATAATCATGCTTTCGTAGGTCAAAAACGCAAACAGTGTGCCGACGGTGAGTGAACCGTCGGTGACCCACATGGCGCCAACAATCAGCAGAAGGCCGATTTGTCCCAGGCATAAAAGATCGCTGATGCCATAGTAGACGCCCAGCAGCGAAATGAGTTTTTGGTTCTTGTCACGGAAGTCAGCATTTCGTTCGCCAAACTTCTCAATTTCAAACGCCTGCCGCGCAAAAGCACGTACCACGCGGATACCCGTCAGGTTTTCCTGCAGAACAGTGGTCATTTCTGCCTCGGACTCGTCAACAACCAGGAACAGGGCCTTGACTCGCTGGAAAAAGACGATCGCAAACACCAGCAGTACCGGCATGACAGCCAGGGAAAGCCAGGCCATGCCACTATCGAGCCAGAACAGAATGGGCAGGACGACAATCAGCATAATAACGGCGCGACTGATTTCGATTACCTGGCCGGCAAGAAATACACGCACTGTCTCCATATCGGATGAACAACGTTGTAACAGGTCACCCGTATCAGCCTTGTCATGGTAGCTGCTTGGCAGGTGTTCGAGATGCGCATAAATCCTGTCACGCAGACGCCGCACGATGCCTTCGGAGGCGATCGCACTGCATCTGCCGCGAACATAAAGGAACCCGCCTGCAATCGCTGTCAACACTACCGTTGCCAGGGCTGCGAGCAGCAGGTACTCGAACAATCCAGGGTTTGTGCCCGGTGTGACTGCATCGGTAAGCTGCTGAATCCAGGCAGGCGCTGCGTAGCTGTCACCGCCGGCTATGGCATCGAGTGCGAACCGCGCTGCCAGGGGCACGCCAAACATAAAGAGATAACCCACAGCCATGGCCACGATGGCCGTGAGGAATACGAGGCGGTATCCATGGGTGACGTCCCATAACAGGCGTGCTTTTGTAATATCGTTCAAAATCCGTGTCTCCGGTGTTCGTTAACCACGGAGCGGGACCAATGGGATGTGACGTGAAATCGTCGGCAAATAGTGCCCGCTCCTGGGTTGAGCGGGCGAAAAAATCTATTAGTCGATCAGGATGTCAGTAGATTAGCGCGCGCTCAACAGCCAAATGCTGTGCGATTGGGTGAGAGGGTCTTTTTCATCATCTGGTGAGACTCCAGTGCGCTTTGTTGTTTTTATCCGGCAGGCAGCTTAACTGATTTTTGATAAAAGGCAACCCCAAAGGCTGGCGCTGGACACAGATTCTCTGCCCGTTGTATAACGTGCGGGCATTTTTTAGCGCAGACACACGCAAACTCAGTCAAGAAAAAGGAATCGTTGCATGAAGCTCTACAATTCTGTTGGTCCAAACCCGAAGGTTGTCCGCATGTTCATGGCAGAGCAGGGGATTGAACTGCCGCTGGAAGAAGTTGACCTGATGAAGGGCGACAATCGAAGTGATCAACACCTGAAGCGAAATCCCTCTGGACAGATGCCAACCCTTGAACTCGATGATGGCAGCTTCATTTCCGAAATTACCGCTATCTGCGAGTACCTGGATGACAAGCAGGGTTACTCCGCTCTGGTTGGTACCACACCGGAAGAACGTGCCGAAACCCGCATGTGGTGTCGACGTATTGACCTGCAGATTCTTGAACCGCTTGCCAATGGCTTTCGATTCTCGGCAGGACTACCGCTCTTTAAGGATCGAATCCGTACCATCCCTCAGGCTGCGGATGACCTGAAGACCCTCGCCCAGGAGCGCATCACCTGGCTGGACAGTCAGATGGCGGGTAAGACCTGGGTCTGTGGAGAGCGGTTTACGCTCGCAGATATTCTGCTGTTTGTGTTTCTCGAGTTTGGCGCCCAGGTTGGCCAGCCAATGAACGAGGCCAACAGCAACATCAAAGCCTGGTTCGAGCGGGTGAAGGCACGCCCAAGCGCATCGGCTTGACTCTTGTCAACGGATGCGCCTGGCGCGTTCGGGTACACTCCAGACAAATGTTGGCAATAGGGTAGCAGGTTGACAGAGCGGATATCGTTCGGCACGTTTTCGCGTGAACTTAACGTTCACCTGGATCAGATCAGTTTCAACAAAATGGTCCCGGAGGTCACCTACGACAGTCAGGGCAGGGAGCAAGCGCATCGACCCGCCGCCCTGTCTGTCGGAGCAGGAGATATCTATCGCCTGCTTCGCCCCTATCTCTCAATCCGCTTTTTTGACCAGTTCCGCGCCGTCATGCCACTCGCGCTCTATCTGGTGCTGTTCCAACTGTTTATCCTGCGCGAGTCTGTCCAGGATGCCTGGGTCATCTCCTTCGGGTTGGTGGCGGTCATCTTCGGCCTCATGCTGTTTATGGAAGGGTTGAAGGTTGGCCTGATGCCATTTGGCCAGGCGCTGGGTACCTCCTTGCCCTCCAAGGCGTCGCTCGCAACTGTCCTTATTGTCGTGTTCCTGCTGGGCATTGGCGTCACCTTTGCAGAACCGGCCATTGGTGCACTACAGACGGCCGGCTCACTTGTGGACGTGGTAAAGGCGCCGTATCTGTATGTACTGCTATCGGAATGGTCAGGGGTTCTTGTTCTGGTTGTTGGCGTAGGGGTCGGGTTTGCCGCGGTGCTTGGCACCATTCGTTTTATCTACGGCTGGAGTCTGAAACCGCTGATTTACCTGACACTTGTACCGGTGTTAGGGGTCGGTAGCTATATGGCACTGGACCCGGAACTGTCCAAGGTGCTTGGGTTGGCCTTTGATTGCGGGGCCGTCACGACGGGTCCTGTGACGGTACCGCTGGTGCTGTCACTTGGCATTGGGATTGCCCACGCAGCGGGCAAGGGGAACGATTCACTGTCAGGGTTTGGTATCGTGACTCTGGCATCGCTGTTCCCCATTGTTGGTGTTATGGGGCTTGCACTTTACGTGTCAATGCAGGTGACGCCCGATCAAATTATTGCCGCCGCGCAGGCAAGCAGCCTGACTGTGGTTGAGCAGCCCTGGTTTGAGGCGACACCCACGGTTGAAATTGTTGGTGGCGTTCGTGCGATTGTGCCCCTTGTCCTGTTTCTGCTGGCGGTAATGTCGCTGTTGCTGAAGGAGCGGTTACCCAACCCCAGGATCATCGCGTTTGGGATTGCCCTGTGTGTGCTTGGCATGATTGTTTTTAACCTTGGACTTAGCTATGGCTTGTCCAAGCTGGGTGGGCAAAGCGGGGGGTTGGTACCGGCTGCGTTTACCAGGATTGACGCAGTAGGGTCCTCACCCCTCTACGTTCTTGCTCTTGGACTCGGTATTGCGATCGCTTTTGCCTGGCTGCTTGGCTTCGGCGCGACCCTCGCCGAACCGGCGCTCAACGCGCTTGGGCTTACTGTTGAAAGCCTGACTAATGGTTCATTCAGGAAGTCCACATTGATGTATGCGGTATCCCTGGGTGTTGGTTTTGGTATTGCGCTGGGCGTGGCCAAGATTATCTTCAATATTCCCATTGCTTACCTCCTTGTACCGGGATATCTGATTGCCATCGGACTTACCGTTTTTTCCAATGAGGAGTTTGTAAACATTGCCTGGGATAGTGCGGGTGTCACCACAGGACCTGTAACAGTACCGTTGGTGCTGGCGATGGGACTTGGCTTTGGCAACGCGTTGGGGGCAATCGAGGGTTTTGGTATTCTGTCGATGGCGTCTATTGGGCCAATCATCGCAGTGTTGTCAACTGGTCTCTACATCCGCTTCAAGATCAGTCGGCGCTATGCGCGTGCTGATGTTCAAAAAGAACGGCAGGACTGACTGTGTCAGGCATGCGGCGCTGGAAAAATTGCGAACGAAAAGTTGTGAGCGAATAGCTATGAGCAAAATGCCATGAGCAGAGAAATAACGGTATTAACTGATGTGTCGATGATTACCTGCATCGTCCAACGCGGCAAGGCTGATGCGGTGGTGCAGGCGGCGCAGGATGCAGGCGCACAGGGTGCCACCACCTACTTTGGTTATGGTAGCGGCGTGCGCGAGCGACTGGGTGTTCTTGGGCTTGCCATTGATGTTGAAAAAGAAATTATCACCACGCTGGTGGCCGACGACCAGGTAGACCGAATATTTGAACGGATGTACTTTGCTGCCAGCCTGGATGTGCCTGGCAACGGGATCATATACATCACGCGACTCGACAAGGCCGCCACCTACATTCCTGCCGAGATTATCGAGCGAATTAGCGCCAAGGCAGCGGAAACGGCGCGGTGAAGGGACTCATTGAAGACGCCAAGTTGATCACCTGTATTTTACCCAAGGGTAAAGCGATCCTCATTCAACGTGCACTGGTTGTGGAGCAAGGCATACACGGCGTCAATTTTCATCGTGCACGGGGTGTTGGCCGGTTCTCTCCGCTCAGCAAACGTGGCATCGGTGAACAGCAGGAGAAAGAAATTCTTGAGGTGTGTGTGCCCGCTGCAGAGGCGGACGCACTCTTTGAGAAGATTTTTTTTGCCGGTGAGATGAATGAACCCCATGGTGGGATCATCTATATGACAAGCCTGACGCGTGGAATGGCGCTCACGATGCCGGAGATGCCTGAGCAAGCCTAGCACCAACCGACACGGCGACTAGTCCAGCAGTCGAGCAAAAACGGGTTGAAAGAGCAGGGCAACCATGAGTCCGGCGTAATAATCCCGGTCGTACCCAAAGTTGAGGCTGAAGTCTGCTGGCATGTTTGCCACGAGACAAAGTCCAATCACCGCTGCCACCATATAAATGTTGCGCCCGATCATGAACAGCGTGAAGAGGACAGCAGAGAAAAAAATCAGACTGAAGTTGCCAGCCAGGCCAAGGCGTGCGATCAGGTTATCATCGAGGTTCATGCCAAGGATAATGGCGAAAAACAGAAACAGGACAGTGGATCTCGCAAAAATTGCAACATCCATATTCAGTGCCTCAATTTCAGTAAAAAGTTAACGTAACTTTAACGAGCGCAGATAAGATAAGCGAAAG
>CAYGNA010000095.1:0-11222 GCA_964351065.1 uncultured Pseudomonadales bacterium | reverse complement strand
CCAAAAAATCAGAACCCAAAAAAATCATCAGCCCAGGGCGACCGCTTTTCGTCCTGCGCCAGCAACTCTTTCAGCTTCTTCTCCCTGTTGTAAGCAGGCGTATGCTGAGGACTGCTGCTGTTGCTGCTGTCTGCGTCTTTTGGTTCTGTCACTTTGGTATCGCTTGCTACGTCTCCCACGATCACGCTCTCCAACTGAGTCATGGCTCAAGGTTACCCGCCTGCTCTGGTGAATCATTGACCCGCGTCAACCAGTTGTTATTCACCACAAAACCACGGTGCACTTCGCCAGAGTCGCCTGTGACCGCAATATGGCTTGCCTGTTCTGTGCCCGGAGAGGCCAGCAGTTCAGCCATTTCGAAGAAGGAGAGTGGCTCAGCCAGATCTTCCGCCGCCAGCGGGGCGAGCCAGAGCGACTTTGGCAGGAAGACATAGCGCCAGGGATAGGGTTCAAAATCGCGCAGAAAATCTTCATGGCTGATCCACCATCCCCGCCCATGCGCCGGGTTGACGACCGTTGGCACCGTTATCCTGCCTGCGGTAAACGCTTGCCACGGATGAAACAGCCTGCCTTTGACAAAGGAGCGAATCCGGCTGATCTCAATGCCGAGTTCCCTGAGCTGGTCCTGCGCGACGGGATGCTGACTCAGGCGAAGCTGGTGCCTGTTCATCCGATCAAGTTTGATGTCCAGCCGGTCTGCCGTGTTGGGACCAAACCAGCTACTGGCACGGGTAAGATCCGCCGTGCCAAGGTAGAACTTGACCGCAGCTTCCCAGTGCTCAATGTTGCGCGGGCTTTCTGCTCCCGACTCTTCGATAAGAGACTCTCCTATAAGAGGCTCTTCCACAAGAGCCTCGACAATCAAATCGAACTCTCCGACCGTGCGCTTGCCGTCGTTAACCTGAAGGTTGTGGTACAGGCACTGGTAACTGTCGTTTGTGAGAAGCCATACCAGTAACAGGCGTTCAAACTGCTGGCCAAGGCGAAACCGGTGTGGGTGCGCAGGTTGCGGCAGCAGGATTGGCACGGCACCGGGTGCCAGTTGTTCGCTCCAGCGCTCTCGTGCCAGCAGTGACGGGCTCGAGAGGCACCATGCAAGATCCCTGCGAAGGCGGTTCTGGTTCATCATCACATGATTATAACCACCCCGGGGTAGTATCATTGGGGGTAATTCGCAATGTAGACAGGCAGGTTAGTGGTATGAGTCTGAGGGCAAGTCTTATCCAATTCGTCATGAAACGGACCATCAAAAAGCAGATGGAGGCCATGGCGGACATGGCAGAAATGCGACGCCGAATGGCCGAGGCAACAGCCGCGCCCAAACTTCCCACCCAGGTGATAGCAGAAAGCGTCAGTGCAGGCGGCGTGCCCTGCGAATGGCTCAGTACACCGGCATCGCGAACTGATGAGGTGCTCCTCTACCTGCATGGAGGGGGTTTTGTGCTTGGCTGGGAGACACATCGTGACATTGCCTGGCGCCTGGCGGAGGCAGCGCAAATGCGGGTTCTGCTGGTTGATTACCGCCTGGCGCCGGAAAACCCGTTTCCCGCGGCGCTGGAGGATGCAACCCAGTGTTATCGCTGGCTGCTGGACCAGGGCATTGATCCCGGTCACATTGCCATTGGTGGTGATTCGGCCGGGGGAGGGCTTAGCCTCTCGACCATGGTCAACTTGAAAAACCTGGGCCTGCCCTTGCCGCACAGTTGTGTGCTGCTCTCGCCCTGGGTTGACCTGACGTTGTCAGGCGACACGCTTTTATTGAATGCCGAGGTTGACCCCATGCTGAGTAAAACCATTCTTGGCAGGATGGCTGGTGCGTACCTTGGTAATCGAGATCCCCGGGCACCGCTTGCTTCCCCGCTCTTTGCCGATTTGCGTGATCTGCCACCCTCATTGATTCAGGTTGGGGGTAACGAGGTGCTGCTGTCTGACGCCCAGCGTATCCACGACAAATTGCGCGCGGCAGGCGTGAGTGTGCAGCTTGAGGAATGGCCAAAGATGCCACACATCTTCCAGGTGTTTGCGGCCCGCATACCGGAGGGTAAAGCAGCAATCACAAAGCTGGGCAGTTTCCTGCGTGAAAGAAGTGGTGCAACCCATGAGTGAGATCAGCATCCATGATGCGCATGCCATGCTCACCGCGCCTGGTGCGCCGTTTGAGATGGAAGATGTTGATGTTCGTGGTATCCGCTTGCGCACCTGGAAAAATGCACCCAACAACCTGCGTGAGGTGTTTGAGTTGACGGCGGCCCACGGGGACAAGACATTTTTGGTCTATGAAGACGAACGAATGACCTTTGCGCAGCACTACATTGCTGTTAGTAAGCTGGCTCGGCTGATGGTGCAGGACTACGGTGTTAAGAAGGGCGATCGCGTTGCTATTGCCATGCGCAACCTTCCTCAATGGCCTGTCTGTTTCTGGGCTGCTGCGGTGGCAGGTGCTGTGGTTGTGCCCCTGAACGCCTGGTGGACGGGCCATGAACTGGAGTATGGCCTGGCTGATTCTGGTGCCAGCGTGCTGTTCGCAGATGAGCAGCGGGCACTTAGCCTCATGGACCATTATGCCAACCTGTCGATCAGCAAAGTGGTTGTGGTGCGAACCACGGATACGCTACCCGATGGTTTGCTGCATTTGGAAGACGAACTGGGGCGAGTGATTGGTGTACCCGCGCTACCGGATGTTGCGCTGGATCCAGAAGATAATGCGACAATTTTTTATACCTCCGGTACAACTGGCCAGCCCAAAGGTGCTCTGGGAACGCATCGCAACATTTGCACCAACCTGCTAAACGTCCGGTTTGCGGGTATGCGCTCAATGATACGGCGGGGTGAAGTACCCGCGGTGCTCCGTGGCGAAACACCACCGCCAGCCGCGCCGTTGGCGCCGCTCCTGTCGGTACCCTTTTTTCATGCTACGGGTTGTCACTCAACACTGCTTTCGAATACAGCAGGCGGCAACAAACTGGTGATGATGTACAAATGGGATCCTGAACGGGCCATGGAACTGATTGAACGGGAGCGTATTACCTCATTTGGTGGCGTACCCTCGATGGTCTGGCAGGTACTCGAATCTCCCTCGTTTGCAACCCGTGACCTGTCGAGCGTGCAGAGTGTCGGCTACGGCGGCGCGCCCGCGGCACCGGAACTGGTTGATCGCATTCGTGAGCGCTTTCCCGCCGCCTCTGCAGGCAATGGCTACGGGCTTACCGAAACTTCAAGCATGACATCATCAAATTCAGGTATTGACTACCTGCGCAAGCCCAACAGCGTTGGGGTTGCCGTTGCGGTATGTGACGTTAAGGTAATGGATGTGGAAGGCACTGGAGAGCTTGGCGCTAACGAAACAGGTGAGCTGTGGATTCGCGGTCCCAATGTCATCAAGGGCTACTGGAACAAACCCGAGGCCACGGCTGCGACAATTACCGATGGCTGGCTTCACACCGGTGACCTGGCACGGATTGACGATGAGGGGTTTATCTACATTGTCGATCGGGCCAAGGACATGCTGATTCGCGGCGGCGAAAACGTTTACTGTGTTGAGGTTGAAAATGCCCTCTATGAACATCCCCAGGTCATGGATGCTGCTGTGGTCGGTGTACCGCACAAGATACTGGGAGAAGAAGTGGGTGCGGTTGTGCAGTTAACCCATGACGCTACCCTCAGCGAGGAAGAGTTACAGGCATTTGTCCGACAGGAACTGGCGGGGTTTATGGTGCCGCAATACATCCTGTTTCAGACGGCGCCGTTGCCGCGCAATGCCAACGGCAAGATCCTTAAACCTGAAGTTAAAAAGACCCTGTTGGCTTACCTTGAGCACGGGTAGCGCCGGATGGTGCCTGTCATGAAGGGGCTTGTCATGAAGGGACGTGTCATGAAAGGAAAGGGCGCATGAGGTCAAACGCGATGCCAGACCCGATCGCGCGTGATCTCGTGCTGCTTGGCGGCGGCCACGCGCACGTGATTGTGCTGCGCATGCTGGGTATGGATCCTGTACCGGGCCTGCAGGTGACCCTTATCAGCCCCGACGTGCAGACGCCTTATTCGGGCATGTTGCCTGGTGTTGTTGCCGGTCACTACATGCCGGACGATATTCACATAGATCTTGGGCCACTTTGCCAGTTTGCTGGTGTACGGCTTATTCGTGCTGCGGCAACCGGCATCGACCTGCAGAACAGGTTGGTGAGTTGTGATGGTCGCCCTGATATCCCTTTTGATGTGCTTTCCATTGATATCGGTATTACGCCGGCGCTTGCATCAATTGCGGGTTCGGCAGAACACGGTATTGCCGTGAAGCCCATTAATCACTTCCTCGACAAATGGGACAGCTATCTCGCGCGTGCGCGCGGCGGGTCAGTGTCAGCAACAGGCTTTGTTGGCGCCGGTGCGGGTGGCGTGGAGTTGGCGCTCTCGGTTGCCTGGCGGCTGCAACAAGAAGTGCCAGATCACAAGATTGGTCTGCATCTTTTTGCTGATAGTGAGACGCTCTTGCCGGGTTATCCGGAGCGGGTACAGACAGTCATTAATGAGCGCGCCCGGGCGCTGGGTATTGTTTTTCATCCCAATTTTCGTGCGGCTGCTTTTGATGGGGTGTCGCTGACATCGACTAACGACGAGCAGGTGGCGCTGGATGAGGCGTTTTTTGTGACCCAGGCAGCACCCCAGGCCTGGCTTGCTGAAACCGGGCTTCAGCTTGACGAGAGCGGGTTTGTCAGCGTGCACGACACGCTGCAGTCGGTCAGTCATCCAGAGGTTTTTGCTGTTGGTGATATTGCGAGCAGTATTGCTTATCCGCGCCCCAAGGCAGGGGTATACGCGGTGCGTAGCGGGCCACCCCTGTATAAAAACATCAAGCGCTTTCTGCTCGATAAACCGCTCAGGCCATTTAAGCCGCAATCCGAGTTTCTATCCCTGATTACGACAGGCGGGCGCGCGGCGGTTGCATCTCGCAACGGTTTTGCGGCCAGTGGGCGCTGGGTATGGTACTGGAAAGATCTTATCGATCGGCGCTTTATGAACCGTTTTAGTCACTTGCCAGTGGTGAAAGCGAAGCGGCGAACAGGTTTACTGGCAGAGTTTGATGAAAGGATGAGGTGTGGTGGCTGCGGCTCAAAGGTTAGCGGTGAACTGCTGCATGAGGTGCTGGCTGACCTTGGGTTGGCGCAGGGGTTGGATGACGCTGCGATCTATGAGGTGCCAGCCGGCAAGACTATGCTACACAGCATCGATGGATTTCGCGCCTTTTTTGATGACCCCTATCTCTTTGCCAGGGTTGCCGTTAACCACGCGCTGTCTGATATTTATGCCATGGGTGGCACACCGGTCACCGCGCTGGCGATGTTGACGCTCCCCTATGCAAAACCGTCAACGACTAAAGCGTTGCTTCACCAGTTGTTGCGCGGCGCCACCCTCCAACTGGCAGAAGAGGGGGTGACTTTAAGTGGTGGACACACCAGTGAAGGCATGGAGTTGTCAGTTGGTTTTGCTGTTAACGGGATTGTTGACAGGGATGTATTGCTTCGAAAGGAGGGCCTGCAGCCTGGTGATGCACTCATTTTAACCCGGGCGCTTGGCACAGGTGCCCTGTTTGCAGCACACATGCAGGGGCAGGCGCGCGGTAGCTGGATTGCAGATGCGGTGGCGGGGATGCTGGTTTCCAACCGCAGCGCCGCGCAGATTTTTATGGCCGGGGGCGCACACGCGCTCACTGACATAACCGGTTTTGGCCTTGCCGGTCACCTGCTGGAAATGCTGCGTGCGTCCGGAAAAAGCGCCCGACTGAATCTTGATCATTTGCCAGCATTGCCTGGCGCTCTCGACGTGTTGGCGCGTGGCATTACCAGCACTTTGCATGATGATAATCGCCGTGCCACTCTAGCTATGAAACCTTCTGAACACCTGAAATTTGAACTGCTGTTTGATCCCCAAACCGCGGGGGGGCTGCTTGCCGGGGTTCCCGCCGAACGTGCAGCCGAAGTTGTTGAATTACTGCGGCGTGCCGGTTACCCGGATACTATTATCATAGGCGAAGTACAGGACGGCCCGGCTGTGGGTATCCAGTTTTACTAGGCAGGCCCAGGCCGGTTCAGACAGGTTCAAACCCGTCTTCGCGGAGCCGCCAGCTCTGGTTCAGGAGTAGCTCCCGCGAGGACAGTCCCAGCTCGAAGTTGTATTGGACGGGCTCAAGGATCCAATCGCGGTGCTGTTCGTCGTAATAGGTCAGTTCGCTGTCCATGAGTTCAATGACCAGTATGACGGTTTCACCGGCGGGCACTTTCACCCTGCCAAAACCTTTGAGTTCGCGCACTGGCCGTTCAACCCGCGAGCCCTCGTAACCAACATACAACTGTACAACCGTCTCGCCGTCGCGTTCGCCCGTATTGGTAACTTCCACGTTAATTTCAAAACCATTGTCGTATCGTTCAACAAAGAGATTGTCGAGTTCAAAGGTCGTGTAGGAAAGTCCAAAACCAAAAGGAAAGGCTGGCTCATGACCAGCCGCATCCACGTGCTTGTAACCCTGTAGCAGTTCATGGGTGACATCCAGGGATTCAATATCCCAGGGCACGAGTTGGTCGATTGAGGCAGGGAAGGTGACCGGCAGCCGGCCGGCAGGATTTACCTCGCCAAACAGCACGTTGGCGATGGCGTGACCGCCCTGGCAACCCGGATACCACGCCATGAGGAGGGCATCAATGTCATCCAGCCAGCCGTTCACGTCAATTGCGCTACCACCTTCCAGTACCACCACCGTCTTGTCTGATGCTTCCTGCGCGCGGCCGATCAAATCCATCTGGTGTGCTGGTAGCTCAAGATTCGCGCGATCACCGCCCCGCGCCAGGTTGCTGCCCTCAGCCTCCTGTTGCTGGGTTGGGATAAATTCGCCTTCCTCACGATAGGTCAGACCGGCTACAACAATTGTCACGTCATAGTTTTTGAGTTCGCTAAAGTCGTCATCAGCTTTGAAGTGTGGAACCGAGCCGCCCAGCAGGGCGCGAATGCCCATTAGTGGTGTGATGACTTCTGTGGAAGACACAAAACTGCTACCTCGATCACCGAGATTGATTGTGTCGGCCAGATCCCCGACAACGGCGACCCTCAGATCCATTGAAAGGGGGAGGCAGGCATCAGTATTCTTGAGCAACACAATCGACTTCTCCGACGCCTCGCGTGCCAGCGCCAGGTGCTCAACTGATTCGACAACGCCTGGGTCGACTGCAGCGGGCTGATCCAACTGCCAGGCTATCTTTTGATGCAGCGCGCGACCAGCAGCACGGCTTACCGTCGCTTCAGTCAATTCGCCGGACTCTATGGCGTTCATCAGGTTTTCATCAGAGAACCGGTAGCCGCTTGGCATCTCGATATCAAGGCCCGCGTTTAACGCAGGCGCAACGCTGCGTGTACCCAGAAACCAGTCAGACTCAACAAAACCTTTGAAACCCCAGTCATCCCGCAGGATGTTGGTGAGCAGTTCCGGGTGTTCACCACAATAAACGCCATTAAGCTTGTTGTAAGCGCTCATGATGCTTGCTGCAGCACCCTCGGTAACGCACCGCTCGAAGTGTCGCAGGTAGACCTCGCGCAGCACCCGCGCGCCCATATTGGCACTCATCTCGAAGCGGGTGAATTCAACATTGTTGGCGGCATAGTGTTTGGGACTGGTCAGTACGTGGTTCTGGGCCCCGGAAATGAATGCCACACCCATGGCCCCGGTGTGGAATGTATCCTCAGAATAGGTTTCCTGCGCTCGCCCCCAACCGGGATGGCGCAACAGGTTAATAGTGGGGGCCAGCAGCACGTTGCCGCCTTTGGCGAGCACTTCAAGGCCAATAGCCTCGCCCACCCGGCGCTCCAGCATGACGTCGAATGTCGCCGCGCGGGCGATCGCCACAGGAAAGGCGGTGGCGTTACCAACACGTGCGCCACGCGGGCCATCCACCATCCGGTAGGGTGGTATGCCCAGGTCTTCATTACCACCAGCGTAGTAAAGCCCGTCGATGGGTTGGGCCTGTGAACCGCGAATCTCGTTAAACTTCTGCGCGAGGGTCATCGATCCAAGCAGTGCATCAACCTGGATGTCGACAGCGTCGTGATCAATCCCGCGCCCCCTGTTACCCTGGTGGACCGCATCGAAATCAAAGGCAAAAACGGTGTCTGAATCGGGCATGTTGTGCCTCATTTCATGGTGTCTAAAAGCGATGGTCGAATATTAACCCAAAACTGTTAATAATCAGGTTTCAAAGGAGAGGGACAGCTATGACATACCAGTGGAACTATGGGGATATTCTGGACGGCGTGGACAGCGTGGTGCCCGGCGACAGGCCAGCACTTATTCACGGCGACAGGGTAGTCACATGGGGTGAATTTACGAAGCGCACCAACAATCTTGCTGCAAACCTGTTGGCCGGCGGCGCCAAACCGGGTGACAAGATTGCCTTTTACATGCGCAATTGTCCCGAGTACTGCGAGGGCATTGCGGCCGGGTTCAAGGCAGGGCTCACGCACGTTAATGTGAACTATCGCTACATTGAAGATGAACTCCTGTACCTGCTCGATAACGCAGACGCGACGGTATGTATCTACAAGGCAGAGTTTGCCCCCCAGGTTGCCCAAATTCGCGGCAAGTTGCCACTCGTCACGCAATGGGTGGAGGTCCCGGACGGGCATCCGGGCGCCGAAGACGTGATTGACTACGACACCCTGGTAAGTGCGGGGGACGGCCAGCTACTTGCCATTGCGCGCGACCCTGATGCGATGCTGTTTTTGTATACCGGTGGGACAACTGGCATGCCCAAGGGCGTCATGTGGCGCCACGCCGACCTTTGGAGCGTGATGGGTGGTGGCGGCAACGTCCGGTTTGGTATTCCGCCGGTGGATGATATGGATGAATACCTGGAGAGAATCAAGAGTCAGCCGGCTCCGGTGTACCTGCCGCTACCGCCGCTGATGCACGGCACTGGACTTTTGAGTGCAATAGCTGGGATGAACGCAGGTGGCACGGTCATCACCCTGCCATCTCGCAGCTTTGAACCCGAACTCGCGCTTGAGGCTATCGATAAACACAAGGTGACCGCTGTGACTATTGTTGGCGATGCCTTTGCCCGACCCATGATGGAAGTGCTGGATGCCAACCCTGGTAAGTACGATATCTCCTCAGTTGCCCTGATGAATTCCAGCGGCGTGATGTGGACCAAGAACGTCAAAGCGGGATTGCTGCGGCACAACGAGAACCTGATGCTTGCCGACGGATTTTCCTCATCCGAAGCCATTGGCCTCGGCTCATCCATCATGACCAAAGACCAGAGCATCGAAGTGGCCAAGTTTACGCTCGGACCATCGTGCAAGGTCTTCACCGAGGAGGGTGAAGAAGTCCTGCCCGGCTCCGGCATCTCTGGCATGGTCGCTGTCACCGGCTTTTTACCGATGGGTTATTACAAGGACCAGGAAAAGACCGACAAGACTTTCAGGACGATCAAGGGCGTCCGCTACTCCATACCTGGCGACTGGGTGACTGTCGAAGTAGATGGCAGCCTCACGTTGCTTGGCCGCGGCAGTAACTGTATCAACACCGCTGGCGAAAAGGTGTATCCCGAGGAAGTGGAAGAAGCGCTCAAGCATCATGAGAGTGTAGCTGACTGCCTGGTCGTGGGCGTGGCAGACGAGAAGTGGGGCCAGTCAATTACCGCAGTGGTTGAGCTGAATCCGGGTTATGAACTTGAGGAGATTGTGCTGAAAGACTTTGCACATCAGCACCTTGCCGGCTACAAGATTCCCAAGAAGATTCTCGCAAGGGACAGCCTCGAGCGGGCCCCCAACGGCAAAGCCAACTACAAACTGATCAAGGAATACGCCGAACAGGCACTGGGTATCAGTTAGGCTCGAAGCGAGCAATAGAAAACGATAGACTGGTCGGCGGAAGAGCGTCGTCCCCGGTGGGGCGTGCGGCCTTCAAAGCCGTTGAGCTGCTGTCAAAGTGGCTGGTGGGTTCGACTCCTACCTCTTCCGCCAATCTATCCTTCTAACTGCATGAACATCGGTCGCCCCCTTTTGGGTGTCCAACCTACTTTGCCGAACTCAACCGGTGGGGCAATAGCGGTATGCTTCGACCTGTACGATCAAAAGGAATCAAAGCATGAGTGAAGCAGCGGAGCAGGCAGCTATTGCCACTGTCAACGCGTTTATAGAGACGTTCAATTCACAGGACCACAAACGCCACGCGGAAACCCTGAACTACCCGCACATACGCCTGGCCGGTGGACGGTTTGCCCGGATTGAAACGGCAGAAGAATTCATCGAGATTTCAAGCCGTGCCGAAGCCCGACTGGCGGAAGAAGGCTGGCACCATACCACTGTCACAAAGCTGGAAGTTGTGCATAGCGGCGCTGACAAAGTGCACCTGGCGCTGACCAATGATCGCTGCCACGCGGACGGTACGGTATATCACAGCTTCGATACCTTCTGGATCGCTACGCTACAGGATGGCAAATGGGGGATTCAGTTCCGCTCCAGTTTCCTGCATGCGAGGTAGTCTGAACCCATCTGTTGCAGCTCCCGCGTGACTTCAGCAACTAGCTTTGCTTCTTCTATGCCACGTTCTTCGCACCACTGGCGACCCTCAAATTTTGAGAGAACAACGCCATCTCGTAGAAAGGCGAGGGTTCGACAGGCGTTCGACAAAATGTAGTCGGCCAGGTCATCATCCTGATTCTGCGCCCACTCGAAATCACTCAAAATTGCCGCGAGATACTCTGAACGCGGAACCTCTGGAAGTTGCGAAACGGGAAAATTGCCAAGAAGGTCGATGCCTCGGCGTCGCGCGACAACCATGTGCATCGCCAGGTCATCGTCCGTGGGCGACTTCGGCGTGAATAGCCTTTTTTCGAATCGACTGCGCATTCCTTCACCGAAATGCATCAGGTGCGGGCAGGGATGCTGCCAGTTCGTCAACGCATCCAATGAGACGATGCTGAATTCCAAAGGATGTGGGTCCCCTGAAATCTCCAGAATGCCTGTGCCGACTTGTAACAGCTGCTGATTATCAAGGCTGTTGTCCACGATGGCGATGACATCGAGGTCACTTCTCGTAGGCTCGAAGCCTGAGCTTGCGGCGGAGCCCTGCAAGATCACACCACGCAGCGATGAAAGCGAATTGCTTAGGAGAGTGCAAAGCCGACGCAACTGGGCTACCGCACTGGCAGGAATTTTATCCTCAGAACAGAGCTTGT
>CAYGNA010000094.1:0-11308 GCA_964351065.1 uncultured Pseudomonadales bacterium | reverse complement strand
CGACCGGGCTTGTCTGGCTGGTTGACTGGCTCTGGCTACGCCCTGGCAGGGAGCAAGCTGCCAGCAATGCCGAGAAAGAACTTGGCAATCGTCCCGGTGCAAGTGACGCGGTCATGCAACTGCGCAAGGAACCGCTGGTCGTCGAGTACTCTATCTCGTTTTTTCCCGTCCTGTTGATAGTACTGCTGCTGCGATCTTTTCTGGCAGAACCTTTTCAGATACCTACCGGGTCGATGATCCCGACGCTGGAAGTTGGTGACTTCATTGTCGTTAACAAGTTTGCCTACGGTTTTCGATTACCCGTGATTGGTACAAAGATTATTCCCATGGACGACCCCAAAAACGGCGACGTGATGGTCTTTATTCCGCCGCACGAGGATCAGTACTTTATCAAGCGCGTTATTGGCATTCCGGGTGACAGGGTACGATATGAGGATAAGACGCTGTATATTAACGACGTAGAGCAGCCTCGCGAGTATGTGGCAAGCATTCCGCCAGGCCGCCCTCAGTACCTGGTTTATGAAGAGACAACGGGTAACACGAAACACCTGATTCACTTGAATCCGATGCAGGATCCAAGAGTACAGGAGTGGGTAATACCGGAAGGTCACTACTTTGGTATGGGGGATAACCGGGATAACAGTAGTGACAGTCGCTACTGGGGATTGATTTCGGAAGACAAGGTGATTGGAAAGGCGTTTGCAGTCTGGATGCACAAGGAACCTGGCCTGAGCCTGCCCGTGTTCTCCAGGAACAAGTGGATAGAATAAGAACCTGAGGAATCTCAACATGAAATTCGGCAATCGACAGAAAGGCCTCGGTGTCGCCGGTTGGCTGGTGCTGATCCTGCTCTTTGGTGGTGCCATGACCATTGGTATGAAACTGTTCCCGGTTTACATGGACCACAATACGATAGCCAATGTCCTGGACGGACTGGCCGTCCAGCCCGGCCTCGGTGCCAAGCGCAACAGTGCAATTGAAGAAACCATTCTGCAGCGCTTGAAGGTGAATAATATCCGTGACTTCAACATGAAGCAGAACCTGAAACTTGAGCGTGATAATAACGGGGTCCGCATCATTCTCGATTACGAAGTGCGCGTTCCACTGGTCTCAAATGTCGATCTGGTTGCCTCGTTTGATAAAGAAGTCTCACTCCAAAACTGAACCGATATCGTGACGTCGACTGAGCGCCTGCAGCGCCGCCTCGGGCACTCGTTCCAGGACGACGCTCTGCTCCTCCACGCGCTGACCCATCGCAGCCATAGCAACAAGAACAATGAACGGCTTGAATTCCTCGGGGACGCAATTCTGGAACTTGTGATTACCGAAGATTTGTTTTGCCGTTTTGAAGCTGCGAGTGAAGGTCAGCTTAGTCGGTTACGTGCCAGGTTAGTCAGACGACAGACATTGGCAGAACTCGCCAGAGAGTTTGAGCTTGGCGAGTGCCTGGTGATGGGAAGCGGGGAACTCAAGACCGGCGGATTTGATCGGGATTCAATCCTCGCGGACGGGCTCGAAGCGATCATTGGGGCAATCTATCTTGATAGCGGTATTGAGACGGTGCGCGAGTGTGTGCTCAGGTGGTTTTCCTCTCGCCTGCATCAACTGTCGCTGGCAAAGTCCCAAAAAGATTCAAAAACCAGGCTGCAGGAGTTTCTCCAGTCGAGGCAGGCGGGCCTGCCGGACTATGTTGTCGTTGATGTCAGTGGTCAATCGCACGAGCATGTCTTTCACATTGAGTGCCGGTCTGAACTGCTCGATGCGCCGGTGGCCGGGTTTGGGTCCAGTCGGCGCAGTGCCGAGCAGACAGCTGCGGCCGCCGCACTTGCGCTGCTGGGTGTCGATACTGCAAAGGAAACAAGCTAATGGAAACGCACTGTGGCTATGTGGCTATCGTAGGTCGGCCCAATGTCGGTAAATCTACACTTCAAAATCGAATTCTTGATCAGAAACTCAGTATTACCTCGCGGAAACCGCAGACGACCCGTCACCAGTTGTTGGGGATAAAAACGGATGGTAACAACCAGGCGCTGTATGTTGATACGCCGGGAATCCACGGTCGGGAAGAAAAGGCAATCAATCGGTATATGAATCGCTCCGCCCGGAGTGTTCTCCGGGACGTTGATACGGTGATTTTTGTCACTGACAGGACAGAGTGGGGCGCTGACGATGAACTGGTGGCGCAGTTGATCGAGCAGGCGCGGGCCACACCCATTCTTGTTGTAAACAAGGTTGATCTGCTCAAGGACAAGTCAGTACTGCTGCCTCATCTCCAAAAGCTTCAGGCAAGGTTTAAAGACTCTCACATTGTGCCACTCTCAGCTGAGCAGGGTGATAATGTTGACGCGCTTGAGCAACTCGTTCTGCAAGGTTTGCCTGCCGGGCCATTCCTGTTTCCTGTTGATCAGTTGACGGACAGAACCGAGCGGTTCCTGATTGCTGAAATCATTCGGGAAAAAATGATGCGCCAGTTGGGTGATGAATTGCCCTATGCGTTGACACTGCAGATTGATAGCTTTGCCGACAAAGGTAAGACTGTTCATATCGACGCGACTGCTTTTGTCGAGCGTACCGGGCAGAAGGCAATTCTCATTGGCAAGAGCGGTGAGCGAATCAAGCGTATCGGCACAGATGCGCGTGTCGACATTGAACAACTTCTGGCGCGCAAGGTTATGCTTCGGCTCTGGGTCAAGGTGCGGTCAGGTTGGTCGGATGACGAGCGGGCCCTGCGTAGTCTTGGTTATGACGATGTCTGACAGAACCGCGGACCAACTGTCCGATGCGTTTGTTCTTCACACCCGCAAGTATCGCGACACCAGCCTCATTGTTGAGTTACTGACCGCTGATGAAGGTCGCATTGCCGCGGTGATGCGCGGTGTGCGCACCAAGCGCAGTCGTGCTAGCGGTTACGTACGGCCGTTCTCCCGACTGCTGGTGTCGTGGTTCGGTCGAGGCGACCTCAAGACAATCAAGACGGCAGATTTTCCTTTCCAGAACCCCGTGCTTGAAGGCGATGCACTCTTCATGGGTTTTTATGTCAATGAGTTGCTCGTCAAACTGCTCGAAAAACATGATCCGGTACAGGAAATTTTTCTGGCTTATGGCCAACTCCTGGAGGAATTGGCGAAAGGCAGCAGCAACACCGCGCTGCGGCGTTTTGAGCTGACTTTGCTTGGGGCGCTTGGTTATGGTGTGCCATTTTCCTGGGATGCAGGGGATGGTTCACCGGTAGAAATAGAGGCCACCTACCGATTTGTGCCTGAAACGGGATTCTTCAGGGTTGCAGAGCAAATGCCTGGCGATCATTTGTATTCCGGCGCCGACCTGATGTCCATTACCAATGAAGATTTTGAACATCCGGGCGTTGATGCGCAGGCGAAACGAATCATTCGGGCGTCACTGGCAGTGCTGCTTGGCGGCAAACCGGTCAAGAGTCGTGAATTGTTTCGTCCTGCGCAGGGCACGTCATGATCGTCGGCATAGGCGTTGATCTTGTTGAAGTCGCGAGATTGCGACGGTTACTCGAGAGATTTGGTGACCGATTCGCCAACAGGATATTGAGTGTTGATGAAGTGCCAGGCTATGCAGCAACGGTTAACAAGGCAGGTTATCTTGCCAGGCGTTTTGCTGCGAAAGAGGCTGCATCCAAGGCGCTGGGTACTGGCATGCGAGACGGTGTACATTTTCGCCAGATCAGCACGTTGCACTCGAAGTCCGGGGCGCCGAGGCTGGTGTTACACGGTGCGGCAGCGCGCCGGGCAGAGATGCTTTGGGTGACCGCGAGCCATGTCAGCCTGTCAGACGAGAAAGGCTACGCCATTGCCATGGTTGTTCTTGAGGCGGTCGATACCCATTAGCTGTTAGACCCGGGCTTGATCTGCTTTGCCAAAGTAATTCGCGCGCTCGTCATACCAGTCGACAAGAATTTGAACTTCGAGCCCAAAAGCGAATAGCGCATCAGTGATTGCAGTATCCTCTTGCTGCCGCATGGCGCCCGCCAGTTTGTCCGCTGCTCGCCTGAGTCGCGGGACGCCGCAATACTGCAGGCCACCCCTCAATCGATGTAAAAGGTCGTGGGCTGCCGTTTTGTCACCGGAATTGATTGCAGACTCGATGGCTCGTTTCTCAGATTCAATATTCAGCATCAGTTCCTGTAGCAGTTCATTCGCGAGGTCGGCCTGATGGTTGGCGAGTTCAAGTGATAGTGCGGCATCAAAATGTTGATCCAGTAACGCTGGATCGGTTGTAACCCTACCGGTCGACGTTGGTTCGATCGTTGTAGCGCCACGCGAAATTGACTGGGCAATCGCGGCTGGATTCAGTGGTTTTTTCAGTACGGCAGCGACGCCATGCTTCAACGCTTGCTGCGCGTCTGCAGTGTCCATATCGGCGCTCATCAGGATGATGGTGAGTTCTGGCTTGTGCTCCTGCAAAGTAGCTGCGAGCTTTGAGCCGGTTGTATCTGGCAGGTGCTGATCGAGCAAGACAACGCTAATGGGGTGAGCAAGCGCAAGTTCCTGCGCGGTAGCACCCTCCTGGGCCGTCAGTGATTCGAAGCCCAGGTTACGCAGATGAATGGAAGCGAGTCGCAGGCTCGCCAGGTTATCGTCCACGACAAGTGCGAGTGGGCCTTCAGGTCGTGTGGTTGGCAAAGCAGCGATAGCTTGTTCCAGTTCACGCTGTTGAATGGGTGAACTTAGTTGCCGGACGTTCGGCAGCGCATACAGTGTGCTTGCACCGACAACCAGCAGCGTGCTGAATGCACGAACCTGTTTCAGCACGCCGTAAACCTCGTGGTCATCATCGGCAGAAATGATGCAGAAGTCTGCTGTTGCAGGCGACGTGTGTTGTGTTATCCCATCCGCAGCCAGCCTTGACTTGATGGTGCGTTCCTCAAGCGCAGTTGTGGCAATCACTGCAGCGGTGCGGTGACCTTGCGGTTGCGTTGTGCTGTGAACCTGTTTGGCAGGAACGAGCAGGCAGCTCTCGTCCCAGGTTGCTTCTGTCTTTGCCAGCAGATGTCGTGCTCTTGCCGGCAGGTCGATGGACAACGGCGCCGCGTCGTGGTTTTCAAAGCTGATCCGCACCTGCTCGGCAGTAGCGCTAAGCGTGAGTAGTATTATTGCCTGCTGCTTGCGCTCGGACTGCGCCAGCCAAAGCAGGTTCAGCAGCAACGCCTGAAACAGGTGCCGGTCCAATGTTGCAGAAATTTTTTCTGGTGCAGCCAGTTCAACATAAACCGGAATTCCTCCAGGATTTAGCGTGGTATATGCAGCGATGGTGTCATCGATGACGTCCAGCAGGCCAAGTGGCATCTCTTGCGGTTGGGTAAACTCAACAGTCGTGACTTCGCCGAGGAGTAGAGCCATGCGTTCAGCATGAACCCTGATGCCGTCAGCATGTTCCTGCCTCAATGCCGTGTCCGTGTTCATGAGGTTAACAAACGCGATAAGCCGTCGGGATGTTGCGAGACAGGCGCTGGCCGCGAGCGCCCTGAATCGCTGGTCCAGATCCATACTGCGCCCTGAATCGCTGTTACCAAGCAGATCCTCCAGCGCTTGCAGTTGTGGCAATAGCCACTCGGCCTGGGGCGGCAATGCTTCACCTGCCATGAATCTTTGCAGATGAAGTGCCATGGACTGGAGTGGCTCAAAGAAAGTGGCATTGAGTGTGCGGTAGGCGACAAGGCATACGAGCAACACGGTAGCGGTGGCGACGAGGCAAAAAACCAGGTTAAGGGGCCCAGGAGCGATCCGGAGCAGAAGGATGCTGAGACCGCAGATGGGCATCAGTAGAATCAGGCTGAGGAATACTGGAATCTGATACTTTTTCACCGGTAGTGGCGTCGGCCCTTGAGGCTCTTATGGTTTATACGTTTGGTTAATATTGTTAGTCCAAGCTGATATTATAGGAAGCCTGAAGTTTCTCCTACCATGGTCGTCTCCACGGCGCGAAGCAAAAAATCATGACCAAACGAGAATACCCAACAATTGAAACCTGTATTGGTGAAACCCCGCTGGTAAGGCTCCAGCGTTTGCCAGGTGATACCAGTAACCAGGTATTGGTCAAACTGGAGGGGAACAACCCTGCGGGCTCCGTGAAGGACAGACCGGCAATGAGCATGATTAGCCGCGCGGAAGAAAGGGGCGACATAAAGCCTGGTGACACGCTAATTGAGGCGACCAGTGGTAATACGGGTATTGCGCTTGCCATGGCCGCGGCTATCAAGGGATACCGGATGGTGCTTATCATGCCGGCCCACATGAGCGATGAGCGAAAAGCAGCAATGTCTGCATATGGTGCAGACCTCGTCATGGTTACCCAGGAAGAAGGTATGGAAGGAGCGCGTGACCTGGCTGATCAGATGCAGCGTGAAGGCCGGGGCAAAGTGCTTGACCAATTTGCCAACCCGGATAATCCGCAGGCTCACTATGAGGGAACCGGGCCGGAAATTCTGCGGCAAACAGGCGGCGAGATCACCCATTTTGTCGCCTCAATGGGTACAACCGGCACCATCATGGGCGTCTCCAGGTATTTTCGTGAACATAAACCGGATACACAGATTGTTGGTCTGCAGCCAAAGGATGGATCTGCAATTCCTGGCATCCGGCGCTGGCCAGAAGCTTACCTTCCCAGGATTTTTGACCGCACTGGCGTTGATCGCGTGATTGATATGGAGCAGTCAATTGCGGAACACACGATGCGGCGACTTGCCCGCGAAGAAGGCATCTTTTGCGGGCCATCTTCCGGTGGTTGCGTGGCGGGTGCGTTACAACTAAGTACTGAGGTTGAGGATGCGGTCATCGTCGCGATCATCTGTGACCGAGGTGATCGTTATCTTTCGACCGGCGTCTACGCCCAGGATTAATGTGACAATACGCGAACTCATAACGGTCGAGGTGACTGGACTATCTCCTGAAGGATTTGGTATCGATGCCAGTGGCAAGATGCGTGTAATAGGCGCACTGCCCGGCGAGCGTGTGGTCGCACGACCATTTACGCGCAAGAAAAAGAAATTGTACATGAGGATAGAGTCGATTGAGCTGGCGACGGCCGACAGGGTTGCTGCGATCTGTACGGCAGCCGCTATCTGTGGTGGCTGCAGTCTTCAGCATATCGATGGCAATCGTCAGTTGGAGGAAAAGGCAAAAGGGCTCGAAGATGCCCTGGGAGAAATTACACCTGCGGCCTGGCTTTCACCACTCAAGGGACCCGTTAGCGGATACAGGAGCAAGGCTCGCGTCGGCGTTAAGTACGTCGCGAAAAAAGAGCGTGTCCTGGTTGGTTTTCGTGAAAAGATGTCACCATACATCGCAGAGATTGAATATTGCCAGGTGCTCGTACCTGCGCTTGCCCGGCTGCTGCCTGTCCTTGCCGAGACCATTTCACGGCTTGATGCCAGGGCAACCATCCCGCAACTTGAAGTTGCAGCGGGTGACGAAGGTACCGCACTGGTGTTTCGGCACCTCGAGCCTTTGAGTGATGCTGATGTTGAGGCGTTAAGGCAGTTTGCCCTGCTGCACAAGGTAAACGTGTTTCTTCAGCCCGGTGGACCTGCCACAGTCACACTGCTCGAAGGCGAAGAATTGCTGAACTATCGCCTGCCTGAACACAATCTGGAATACGTCTTTCATCCGATGGAGTTTACGCAGGTTAATCAGGTGATAAACAGGCAACTGGTTGACCTTGCGCTGGACCTGCTCGATCTCACAGCAGAGGATGTTGTGCTGGATCTCTTCTGCGGTATTGGTAACTTTACCTTGCCAATTGCGCGCCGCTCGGCCCAGGTTTTCGGGTTGGAGTTTTCAGCATCCAGCATCGCCCGCGCGCGTCAGAACGCGACAGCAAATGGCATCGGTAATGCTGACTTTTCTGTCGAAAACCTTATTGAGACAGACGTGGACATCAAGACACTCTTGCCGGCCAACGCGACGAAAATGTTGCTTGATCCACCTCGAAGCGGTGCCGAGGCAATCTGCAAAGCGCTTGCCAGTACCAATGTGCAAAGGGTAGTGTACGTTTCCTGCAACCCACTGACGTTGGCGCGCGACGTGAAAATTCTGGTGGATAGTGGCTTTCAACTCGAGACAACAGGCGTCATCGATATGTTTCCGCATACAGCGCACGTCGAGTCCATTGCCTGTCTGTACCGATCCTGATGGTAAGAGTCAGAAGTAAACACCCGCTACGCGATGACGGTTCCATTCACCTGGAACTCTGGCTATCCCAACTGAACGAGCGCAAGCCGGACATTAACCTGTCGAGGATGCGCGACGCGTGTGATCTGTCCCAGCAGGCAGAAGCAAAAGCCCTGTCAAGCAACACAGTCTGGGCGCCAGGACACAGCAGTTTCCTGATGGGTCTGCAGATGGCAGACATCCTGAGCGAACTCCAGATGGATGAGGATGGTCTGGTTGCGGCGATAATCTATCGGGCTGTTCGCGAAAACCAGATAACCCTCAATCATGTAAAGAAGCAGTTCGGCGCAGACGTTGCGGAACTGGTGCACGGGGTGCTGCGAATGGCAGCCATCAGCAATATCCAGTTGGGTCAGCAAACGCCCGTGCTGGGTGAAAGTAAAGACCAGTTGGAGCAAGCCCGGCGACTGCTGGTTTCCCTTGTCGATGACGTTAGAGTTGCGCTCATCAAACTGGCTGAGAGAACCTGCGCGCTGCGCATGGTGACGGGGGCGACGCCGGTCAAGCGAATGAAACTGGCGCGCGAGGTATTTGAAATTTATGCGCCTCTGGCACACCGACTGGGTATAGGCCACCTCAAGTGGGAACTGGAAGATCTTGCCTTTCGTTATCTTGAGCCCGTGCCTTACAAAAAGATTGCCTCGCTGTTGCACGAGCGCAGGATTGATCGAGAAAACTATATAGAAAGCGTGGTCGAGAAGATTCATGTCGAACTTCGCAATGTGCATGTTTCCGCGGAGATAAAAGGTCGGGCGAAACACATTTACAGCATCTGGCGAAAGATGCGCTCGAAAGGCATTCCATTCTCTGAAGTCTATGATGTTCGTGCTGTTCGCATACTGGTGCCCGCCGTCAATGACTGCTACACCGTCCTTGGTGTCGTGCACCGACTGTGGCGCAACGTCCCCAAGGAATTTGATGACTACATCGCTACCCCCAAAGAGAACGGTTACCGATCTTTGCATACGGCAGTGATTGGTCCGGAAGGCAAGATTCTCGAAATCCAGATACGAACCCATGAAATGCATCAGGAAGCCGAGTTTGGGGTTTGTTCTCACTGGCGATACAAGGGTGTCGATTCTGACAACGAGCCGGTTGCCTACCAGCAGCGTATCGAATGGCTGCGGCAACTGTTGGAATGGCAGGAGGAACTCGGTGACGTGGCCGGGGTAACCAAAGAGCTGTTCAGCGAGGTTAGCCTTGACCGAATTTACATATTCACGCCGGATGGCCATGTGATCGATATGACACCCGGCGCAACGCCGGTGGATTTTGCCTATCGTGTACATACGGAAATTGGCCACAAATGTCGCGGTGCCAAGGTAAACGGCAGGGTAGTGTCACTCAACACCAGGCTAAATACTGGTGACCAAATCGAAATTATTGTGGGCGATGAGGCAGAACCCAGGCGGGAGTGGTTACACAAGCACCTGGGCTATGTGACCACCTCGCGGGCTCGCGCGAAAATCCAGAGCTGGTTTGGTCATCGGGCGCGCCGCAAGAACGTTGACGATGGCAGGCGATTGTTGCGTGATGAGTTTGATCACCTTGGCGTAGAGCAGGTTGATGAGGATGCACTGATTCGGATCACGGGTTTTGCAACCATTGATGAACTTTACGAGACAATTGGTGCAGGCGAACTTGACGCGCTCGATGTTGTTGAGAAGGCCGGTGAACTGGTGGAGCTCGAACTGCCGGAGCAGCAATTGTCTTTGCTGCTGAGCGATGCGGAAGGAGCCGCGGCCGAAACGCACATTGCGGGAATTGGTGATCTAAACTACAGAATTGCCGATTGTTGCAGCCCGGTTCCCGGTAATTCCATTGTTGGCGTAATCGACAATAACAGCATCGTGACGATTCATCAGCAGGAGTGTTTGAGAGCGCTTCGGGCGGATCTATATGGACATTTGATGAGAATCGACTGGAAGGATGAGCCCAGCCGAACCTATCCGGTGACGGTGCAGGTAGATGCCTATGACAGGCCAGGACTGCTGTTTGATATAACGGGTATCCTGATGCACGACAAAACCAACGTCACCTGCCTGAACTCTTTGACGGACAAGCGTAATAACCGTGTGGGACTCAGTATGGTGATCGAGGTTGGTAGTCTGAACGCGCTGCTGAAGACACTTGAAAAGATTGAACAATTGCCTAACGTTGTATCTGCTAAAAGAACCAACGCGTCCTGAAGGTACATGCTGATGACCAGAATAGAGCCCTTATTTTTAACTTACGGAGAACCTGAACAGTGCACATAATCCTATTAGGCCCGCCGGGAGCAGGCAAAGGTACCCAGGCGCAATTTATTGTTGAGACCTGCGGCATACCTCAGATATCGACAGGGGACATGCTGCGCGAGGCAATCGCGGCTGGCAGTGAACTTGGAAAGCGTGTCAAAGACGTGATGGAACAGGGTGCGCTTGTTACAGACGATATCATTATCGACCTGGTTGCTGAGCGAATTCTGCAACCGGATTGCGCCCGGGGTTTTCTGTTTGACGGATTTCCAAGAACGATTCCACAGGCAGAAGCGTTGCAGCGTCGTGGCATTGATATAGATTGTGTTATTGAAATCCAGGCGCCGGATGACGAAATTATCTCGCGGCTTTCCGGCCGGCGTGTGCATATTGAGTCGGGTCGCGTTTATCACGTGAAGTACAGTCCGCCGAAAACTGAAGGCCTGGATGATGTAACAGGCGATGCACTCATTCAGCGGGATGATGACAAGGAAGAGACGATTGCCGAACGCTTGCGTGTATATCGGGAGCAAACGCAGCCTTTGGTTGAGTTCTATCGGACGCTCTCATCTGCTTCGGGTAGCGGTTTGTCCTATAACGTGATCAATGGTGTTGGTGCTACCGACGATATCAAGCGTCAAATTGCCGAAATACTTCCACAGCAAACAACTTAATTTGGGTGCGATGCTAGAAAAAGTTGAAGTCGCATTGCTAATACACTGAATATTTTGCAATTAGTGTAAAAAAAGGTGTGCAAATTCAGAAATTTTTTCTAAACTGCCCATCGTGAAAGTGCAACTGTATACGTTATTTCTTTAGTTGGTGTTTAGTACTACTGCCGAGGAGAAACGATATAGAAGCTAACGCAATAAC
>CAYGNA010000093.1:0-11379 GCA_964351065.1 uncultured Pseudomonadales bacterium | reverse complement strand
GCGTGAGTTTGATACAGTGATATTGCTGCTCGAATATGCAATCAAGCTCAAGCGGGATGAGCCAGATTTCTATGAGGCAATCGCCCAGACGTATGCCCAGTTGGGCGATGAAGCCAAGCAGGCGCGGTACATCGCGCTGGCAGACAAGTACAGGAACTTGCCGAATCGCCCACCACCCATGGACGGTAATTCGCGCTTCTGGGTGAAGAGTATTCGGGTGTACTAAAAAAAAGGACCCCGTCAGGAGTCCTTTTTTTTTTCATCCTGCTCTAACGGATTAGTTGAGGGAGTAAGTCAACTCCAGACCGTAAAGACGGGGCTCGGTGACCTGTGCAGTGCGTCGGTAACCGTCACCAGAACCATGCCGGAAGACCTGGCGGATGCCAATTTCATTCAGCACGTTGTTAACAAAGCCGGAGACTTTCCACTTCTCGTCCCGGCTGGTGTAAGTCGCCCGAACATCAAAGCGCTCATAGGCGGGAGCCAGGTCCAGTTGGGACTCGTACGGTGAAAAGTAGACATCGTCAATCCAGGAAGCGGTACCGGACAGTTCGACCTTGCCAGCTTCCAACTCGAACAGGTAAGACGCATAAGCACTGCCTTTGAATTCGGGCACAGCCTGCAGCTTATAACCCTGGATATTGATGGCGCGTTGGGCTTCTTCCGCAGGACCGTCATACAGTGCACCAGGCACGGTAGGGTTGTCACCGTCCACTATAAAGAAGGACTCGTCATACTCGCTGCTGGTGTAACTGAAGTTACCGCCAACGGTCAGGGCATCAGTAGCAAACCACAGTACTTCAAACTCTACACCGCTCATGCTTGCCCCAGGGGCGGCAATGACGGAACTGGTTGATTCAACAACGGTACAAGCACTGTTGGCGCCGAGTGTGGTGTCAGCAGGGCAGGCTTCAGTGGTGAACGTGTGAATGCTCGAGTAATCGTAGATGTAAGCCGATGCGTTTAGCTGCAGTGTATTGCTCAGGAGATTGCCCTTGTAGCCAACCTCATAGGCAATGAGCTCTTCCGGTTCATACTGAGGTGTCTGGCTGATGAACGCCAGGTTAAAGCCACCTGAACGATAACCCGAAGTGATGTTGCCATACACCATCTGTGAATCGTCAATGTTGTAATCAAGGTTTACGCGGTAAGTGAACTTGCTGTCCTTGCGCGCCAGGTTGCGGTAAAAACCGATACTAATCGGTGTACCTGCCAACCACAGCGGTACCGCGCCAGTAGGCTCGAGGGTCACCGGGTTCAGCGCACCGCGCAGGATGTTAAGTGTGCCCAGGTTCAGGTCAGCACCGAGCGCTGCGCTGAGAGAGTCAGCAACGGCCATGGTCTGGGCATACTGTGCAACAGCCTCATAGCCAGTGATGTCGTCTTCTGCATAGCGAATACCGGTTGTCAGGGTCAGCTGCTCGTTGATGTCCCACACGCTTTGCGTGTAGATAGCAAACGCCTTGCGTTCGGTACGGTTATCTGCGTGCAGATCGGTACCTGGCGTCGTCGGGCCGTTTTCAACACTGCCCAGGGTGGCGTTGCCAAGCCAGGGTCCAACCTGGGAGTAGAGCACATCGCTTGGCAGATTTGCGCCGCCGGCTTTGACGATATCAAGCGTTACACCGACCGGGTTGGCAGGATTGGTTGCCGCGAGGTAGGTCAGCGGTACGTTAGGCACGGCCGCAGGCGGAACACCCAGAGTCGCCAGGATGTTGTCCTGGGCAAAGGTGGGGTCGGAAACCTCAACCGCGCTGGTTGAACTGTAGAAGTCATAACGCTGGTTGATGGTCGAATCGTAGAAGAAGATGCCCGAGGTAAATGTCAGGTTATCGCCGATGTCATAAAACAGCTGGAACTCGTTGGAAACGTATTCGGCTTCGTGGTTGACGTAGTACTGGCGGTCGTCCACGGTGCTGTAGCTGTTGTCATCGTCAGTGGTGCGTTCGTACAGCAGGTCGTTGTAGCCAAGAATGTACTTGAAACTCACCGTGTCACTGATATCCCAGCTGAATTCAAGCTGGTTGCCTTGCTGGTCAAACGTCTCGTTGTTAAGACCGTTGGTAAAGGCACACAAATCATCACCGTCGATGTTTTCGCGATCCAGGAAAAGGCAATCCGTGACGCCAGCGGTGGTAAATCGGCCCTGGTTAACCAGGTCGGCACCACCGTGCACACCAGCAATCGGTTGCTGTGCCAGAATTGCTGCACCCGTGGTTGGGTTGGTGTAGTTCAGAATCGGCAGTGAGGTTGACAGATAATCGTCTGCCAGTGGATTTACCTGGGCCGGATCGACATTGCGAAGCCCGTGTGACGCTGAAGTGAAGTCACGCTCACCATTGACTGGGTTTTCACCGCGTAGTACCAGCAGGCCACCGCCGGCAGCACCACCCATGACCCTGTCGACATTGGCCTGGTTGCTGCGGAGCTTGAGGCTCATTGAATCGTTAATCAGCCACTCGAGCTGTACTGAAAAATTATCCTCGTTACCGCTGTCCAGGTCAGGACCCGTACCACGCTCTTCGACCCAGCCATCATGATTACGTGACGAAAAAGTAGCCCGGCCGAGTAGCTTGCCTTCTATCAGTGGACCGGAAACGTAGCCATACAGGTCGCGAGTACCATAGCTACCAACGATGGCCTTGACGGATGCATCCAGGGTATCTGTTGGTCCCTTGTAGATGAAGTTCATGGCACCACCGACGGCATTGCGGCCGTACAGTGTGCCCTGCGGACCACGAAGCACCTCGATGCGTTCGATATCCCAGAAGGAACCGATTGTCGCGGTGTACAGGTCTTCCGAGTAGACACCGTTCATGTAGGTGGCAACACCCGGGTCACCGCCCAGGTTGCGGAAATTTCGGCCAACGCCGCGCACGGCTGCGTCGTACGGCTGGATTGTCGTGGCAGGAACAAAGTTCTGCAGGTCCGACTGGTTCCGGATGCCGAACTGGTCCATGGATTCAGAAGTAAACGCGGTGATCGAAATAGAGGTGTCCTGGACAGACGCTTCCTGCCGTTCTGCCGTGACAATCACTTCTTCGATCTGGCGCCGGTTTTCTTCTGCAAACGCAGAACAAGGTATAACAGTTGCCAGCATCACTGCAGGCAAGAGATAGTGTTTCATTGAATTCCCCCCGGAATTTCGCTAAGTGTCACAGGATCCCGACATAGTGTCGGAATCCTCGATGCGCAACATAAGGGGAAACAGGAAAAAATGCAAAGACGTTGGGCGGAATGTTCAAAAAAACCTGAATAACACTTAAAAATGTGTAGTTATGGTGCAGTTAGTCACTTTAAGATGTGCAGCTTTCCACCCTGAATGGGCACAACTTGACCCCCGACCTTCCGCTGGTTGCACTGCCGGCCTTTGCGCTTGTCAGTTTGCTGGCCATGCTTACCCAGTGGCTTGCCTGGCGGGTCAGGATACCAGCAATCCTTTTTCTGCTGGTCGCTGGACTCATCGCCGGCCCGCTTGCGGGGTTGCTTGACCCTGACAGGCTTTTTGGTGATCTATTGTTTCCGCTGGTATCTCTGGCGGTGGCCGTGATCCTGTTCGAAGGGGCACTGACGCTCAAGTTCAGTGAACTCGCCGACATTGGGTCGACCGTGCGTAACCTGGTCACGGTTGGCGCGGTTATTACCTGGCTTATCACTGCGGCAGGTGCCTGGTTCTTTATTGGATTCCAGGTGGAGCTTGCATTGCTGTTCGGCGCGCTGGTTGTCGTCACTGGCCCGACGGTTATTGTGCCCATGCTGCGTACGGTTCGACCTAACCTGAGGATCTCCAATGCATTGCGTTGGGAGGGCATTGTCATCGATCCGCTGGGGGCGCTGCTCGCAGTCCTGGCCTTTGATTTCTACATATCGACAGAAAGCCATACTGCGGTAACCAACATTGTAATTCTGTTCGGTGAGATGCTGCTGATAGGCATCCTGCTAGGTCTTCTCGCCGGTTTTGTGCTGGGTGCACTGCTGCGGCGATTTCTGATTCCGGACTACCTGCGTAGCGTGTTCACTCTGCTCCTCGTGTTTGTTGTCTTCGTGTCCGCAGAGATGCTGCAGCACGAATCTGGCCTGCTTGCCGTTACCGTCTTTGGCGTCACCCTGGCGAACCTGCCGGATCTGGAGATTGAGGATATTCTTGATTTCAAAGAAACACTGTCGGTCTTGCTCATCAGTGGGCTCTTTATCCTGCTGGCGGCCCGGATTGATGTTGCTGCCATTTTTGCTGTTGGCAGTGGTGCATTGCTCTTGCTGCTGACCGTGATGTTTGTTGCACGGCCGGTGGCAGTTGCCGTGTCTACGCTGGGCAGCAACCTGACCTGGCGGGAACGCATACTCATTGCGTGGATTGGACCTCGCGGCATTGTGTGTGCCGCGGTGGCGGCGTTGTTTTCACTCCGCCTCGAAGAACTTGGCATTCCCGAGGCAGCACTTTTTGTGCCGTTGGCTTTCCTGATCATTATTGGCACGGTGGTGATCCAGAGTCTTTCGGCCAAGAGCCTTGCACACTGGCTGGGCGTACGTGACCCGGCGCCGAGTGGCGTACTGATTGTTGGTGCCGGCAATGTGGGGCGTGCCCTGGGGAAAGTGCTCAAGGAGGATTGTAATCTCAAGGTGATCCTGGTCGACAGCAACTATGAGCACATTCGCAGCGCCAGGATGGATGGACTTGATACCTTTTACGGCAGCGCAGTTTCGGAGCATGCCGATCGGAACCTTGACCTTGCCGGGGTAGGCAAGCTGATGGCGATGTCTGGTCGTGTTGACCTCGATGTGCTGGTCGAAATGAACTTCCGGCCGATCTTTGGCATCCGTAACCTCTATGAGTTGCCCACCTCAGCAGAGGGCAACGTGACGGATAAACACCGTATTTCTCGCAGGTATCGCGGCACCAGGCTGTTTGGCGATCTGGTCACCTACAACAAACTTGCCGGGTGGCTCAGGAATGGCGCGGAAGTGCGGGTGACCACGCTGTCTGAAGAATTTGATTTTGCAGCTTACAAGGAGCAACACGAGGACCGCTTTATACTTTTGTTTGCGCTGGATGCATCTGGTAGATTGCGCATCTTTACTGAAGCCGCCGATATTCAGCCTCTGGAAGGCTGGAAGGTGATAAGCCTGATGCTGCCTCGCAACGTTGAAGGTGTCTAGGTTGTGGTTCGACTTTTAAGGTTTGAGATTTGAGGTTTGAGATTTGAGGTTGCTTTGGTGAGTGAAACCCATACCACGCAGGATGCAGCGAGTGCACCTTCGCGAATCCGGCGGAGCCAGGCCTGGTTGCGGTTTCTCGCTATTGCCATTGCGCTGCACCTGCCACTGTTTGTCTATCCAATCCTGCGGATTTGCGACTGGCTGGACCTGCCCTGGTGGCTGACAATCGTGGTTTTTATTCCGCTTGCTGGTAGCCAGTTGATCACCCGACTGTATCTGCGGGGGCGGAGTGACTGGTGGGCAAAAGGCTACCGGGTGTTGGCAGATTTCTGGCTGGGACTGTCGCCACTGTTATTAATGACGCTGCTGTTGGCAGAACTGCTGGTGATTATCACACCGCTCGAGGTTCGCACTGCCGCTGTTGTGACGCTGGGCGCCACGTTTTTGCTGGGGAGCCTTGGTATCCTTGGCGCGATCAGACCGATGGTGAAGCGCGTGACCTTTGATGCGCCCGCACTTGCTGCACCGGTTCGATTTGTCCAGATCACCGATGTGCATATCGGCTCTCGCAGCAGCCGTTTCCTGGCAGATGTTGTCCACCGTGTAAATCAGTTATCACCAGACTTTCTTTGCATTACCGGCGACTTCATTGATCACAGTGGTGTGCCATCGAGTGCGCTGAAATCACTGAAGAGCATTACCTGCCCAGTCTATTTTTCGATTGGGAATCATGAAAAATATGAAGACCTCGATCAGATCCTGCGACGGTTGACCGGCCTTGGCGTGCAGGTGCTGCGTGACACCTCGGTCATGTTCCGTGATGACCTGCAGGTGATTGGCATCGACGACATGGAAGACCCGGAGCAAGTGAAACGACAGCTCTCGCTGATTCCTGTTGCCGATGATGCGTTTACAGTGCTGCTATATCATCGTCCCCAGGGTCTGGAAGCTGCCGCCGACAAAGGGGTCGATCTGATGCTCAGTGGGCACACGCATAACGGCCAGATCTTCCCCTTCAACCTGGTGGTAAATCGCGTATTCGATAAGATCAAGGGAATGTACCAGCACGGTTCCACGCGGCTGTACGTATCTCAGGGCACCGGTACCTGGGGGCCTGTCATGCGTGTTGGTACGCGGGCCGAGATTACACTTTTTGAACTGTCAGGCCAGCAGCCTGGCATTCCTGCTTGCACAACTAAATGATAATCATTATCATTCGCGTCTTTGTGGATACCTTGAATTCAATGAGGGCGTGGAATGTACAATCGAATGGGTGCGCTGGTCGCTGCCCTGGCGATCTCGGCTGGTAGTACGCATACCCAGGCAAGCGAAGCAGGCCGGGGTCAAAGCAAAAGTGAAAGCAAGAGTCAAAGCCTGGTTAACCCGGCCTTGCTTGAGGAGGTGCGGGTAGTCGGCAAGCGCGACCAGATGTATGCCATCCCTGGCTCAGCCCACTACATCGATTATGAGTCCATTCGAGGGATGTCATTTGATGATATCAACCGGGTTCTCCGGCGGATCCCCGGTGTATACCTCCGTGAGGAAGATGGCTACGGCCTGTTTCCCAACATAAGCCTCCGTGGTGTTGATACCTCACGCAGCGCCAAGGTGACGCTAATGGAGGACGGGATACTCGCCGCACCTGCCCCTTACGCGTCCCCTTCTGCATACTATTCGCCGACAACCGGCAGGATGAGCGGTATTGAAGTGCTCAAAGGTACGAGCCAGGTCAAGTACGGCCCGCATATCACGGGCGGTGTGATCAACTACCTGTCTACCCCCATACCTGAAGGACCCTATACATTTTTGCGTGCGCCGCTTGGCAGCAATAACGACTTTTCCTTCCATGGCGTTCACGGGAACACGCTGGAGACAGACGCCGGGCGGGTGGGTTACCTGGTCGAGCTGTATGCGCGCAATACCGACGGGTTCAAATCGATAGATCCGGCACCTGGCGTTGTGAGTGGTCAGAACACCGGTTTTACCAATATTGAACCCATGATCAAACTTGCCTTCGAACCGGATACAAACCTCAACCAGCGGTTTGAATTCAAACTTGGGTTTTCCGACAAGGAGGCTGATGAGACCTATCTCGGGCTGGCTTCTGCCGACTTCGAGGCGAATCCGTACCGGCGCTACAGGGCCTCCCGGTTCGACAACATTGAGTCGGAGCACCTGCGCTCTTACCTGCGCCACTTTGTGGCTGTCAGTAACACGGTCAATATCGTGACGACCGCGTACTACAACGAATTCTCGCGCAACTGGTACAAGCTTAATGATATCCGTGCGACTGCAGGCGGTTTGGGTGAAAACCTGTCGCTGTCGGCTGCACTCGCAGATGCTGGTGATGGTCTGGCATGCCTGAAGGGCGAACTCGCCTGCGGGCTGCGAGTGCGAGCCAACAACCGATCTTATGTGGCGCGAGGTATTCAGTCGGAAGTAAACCTGGACCAGGGTGACCACAGCTTCAGTATCGGTGTGAGACTGCATCAGGACGCTGAAGACCGGTTCCAGTGGCAGGATACCTACCAGCAGTCTGCTGACGGCGCAATTGTTTCGGTCGCAAGGGGACTGCCGGGTTCGCAGGATGATCGCGAGGCAGAAACCCGGGCCCTGGCGCTTTACGTCCAGGACACGATAACCCTGGGTAACTGGGTTATTCAGCCAGGTCTGCGGTACGAGCATCTTGCTGCAACCAGTCGTGATTACAGGGCCGGGATAAACATTGCCAGCGGTAAGCTAAATCTTTTCTCTGGCGGCCTGGGGATTTCCTATGCGCTATCAGACGAGGTGCAGTTGCTCGGTGGTGTTCACGCAGGCTTCTCTCCGCCGGGTCCCCGCGGCATTGTTGCCGGCCTGAGCGAGGAAACCAGCACGGGATTCGAGGCGGGTTTTCGGTTTACCGATAATAATGCTGTCCTGCTTGCGGAGGTGATTGGTTTTTATACCGCGTTCGAAGACCTGGTAGTTATCAGCAACATTGGTGGTACCGGCACCGGTATTGATGAAAATTTTGGTGAGGTACGCGCATTTGGCGTAGAGGTTTCCAGCACCCTTGACGTGGCGCGTCTGAGTCGCGCTGCCTATCAACATGAAGCCTACCTGACCTTCACCTACACCCGGGCCGCGCAGCAAAACGATGCGTTGTCCACTGACCCTGAGTCGATCTTCAGTTTCGGCGCCAAAGGCAACGACGTGCCCTATATCCCACCCTACCAGCTGACACTGGGCACATCCGCTACCTTTGGACGCTTTGGCGTTGAGGCGAGCTGGAGCTATGTTGATGAGACTTTTACCAGCGCCAGCAATGTCGAGGCTGAAACCAATGGCGTGCTTGAACCCGATGCCCGCTTTGGCAAAACAGACGCTTACAACGTCGTTGATATGTCATTCAAACTGCAGGCAACGGGCGCACTCAAGTTCTTTGCTGGTGTCCATAACCTGCTTGGCGAGGAATACATGGTTTCGCGCCAGCCACATGGTCCACGCCCTGGGCGGGCAAGGAGTTGGTTTGCAGGTGTTGAGTTAGAACTGCAGTAACTGCATCACACCCATTTTCAAGGGGAAGATTATGAAATTTATCCTTTTTGGACTCATTCTCATGGCTGAGACGGCACTGGCCGCCAGCGTTAATGTGTACTCTGCCCGTAATGAATCCCTGATTAAGCCGCTGCTTGATCTGTTCGAAGCGGATACGGGCATCAAGGTCAACCTGGTTACTGGCAGTGCAGATACGCTGATCAACCGTCTGCAATTGGAAGGCCGCAACTCGCCTGCGGATATTCTGTTAACGGTAGACGTGGGGCGACTGAACCGGGCGCAGGCAGCTGGACTGCTCGCGAAGGTTGATTCACCGCTATTGTCCAGTACTATCCCGGCGCAGTATCGCGACCCGCAGGGCTATTGGTTTGGTCTGTCACTTCGTTCCCGCGTGCTGGTATATGCACCTGATCGGGTTGATGCCTCGCGCTTGTCGACCTATGAGAGCCTGGCTGATCCTGAATGGAAAGGCCGGGTATGCATCCGGTCTTCATCTAACATTTATAATCAGTCGCTGGTTGCGTCCATGGTCGCGGCTGACGGCGTTCGGGCAACAGAGGGCTGGGCGCGCGGACTTGTTGCAAATATGGCGCGCCCACCCGGGGGCGGGGATCGTGACCAGATCAAGGCGGTTGTCGCCGGGCAGTGTGATGTGGCTGTTATCAACAACTATTACCTGGCAGGTATGTTGACCTCGTCGAATGCCAATGAGCGGGAGATGGCGCAGCAGGTTGTGCTGTTTTGGCCGAACCAGGATGGGCGGGGCGCGCATATCAATGTGAGTGGTGCAGGTGTCACCCGCGCCGCCGGGAACCGTGATGAAGCAGTTGCATTACTGGAATACCTGGTCAGTGAGTCCGCCCAGGCCTGGTATGCAAAAACCAATCATGAGTACCCGGTGCGCGCCGATGTTGAGAACAGCGAGTTGCAGAAATTGTGGGGTGCTTTCAAGCCTGACGCGCTGTCTTTGCCCGAGTTGGGTAAATACAATGCAGAGGCTGTACGACTCATGGACAGGGCAGGGTGGAAATAGCGGTTAGTCCGCAGTGACCATCTTGCTAGGACTGCTGTGCCTGCTACTGCTGGTACCCCTGATCGCCATATTTTCTTTTCTGGTGCAGGGCGACGCCGGTGTGCTTGCCCACCTCGTGGATACGGTTCTCATCGACTATGTCATGAACTCGGCTTTGCTCATGGCGGGTGTCGGGGCGACTGTGTTGGTGATTGCCGTGTTACCTGCCTGGCTGGTCACCATGTACCGGTTTCCGCTCTGCCGGATACTGGATTGGGCGCTGCTTTTGCCACTTGCCATGCCTGCGTACATCATCGCTTACACCTACACCGGTGTGCTGGATGTGGCCGGCCCGGTACAGACCGTTATTCGTGAAACGTTTGGGGTCGGGTTTGGTGAGTACTACTTTCCGGAAATTCGCTCAATTGGCGGTGCGGTTGCCATGCTGTCCCTGGTGCTCTATCCCTACGTCTACCTGTTGGCGCGAACGGCGTTTATAGAACAGTCTGTCTGTGTGCTTGAAGTCGCCCGAACGCTTGGTTGTTCACCGCGTGCTGCTTTCCTGCGGGTTGCGCTGCCACTTGCCCGGCCTGCCATTGTGGCAGGTTTGGCCCTGGTGCTAATGGAAACCCTCGCAGACTATGGCACGGTGCAGTATTTTGGTGTGTCAGTCTTCACCACCGGTATTTTCCGAACCTGGTTTGGGTTGGGCAGCAGCGTGGGTGCAGCCCAGCTATCAGCATTCCTGGTGACCTTTGTGTGCCTGTTGGCCGTACTCGAGGGCTTTTCCCGACGCCAGGCGCGATACCACAATACGGGACAACGTTACTCCAGGCTACCACGCCAGCAACTGCACAAAGGGGCGGCAGTCGTTGCGCTGTTGTACTGTAGTCTGCCGGTCGTGCTTGGCTTTGTCGTACCAGTCGGGGTACTTGCATACTGGGCGATTGGGCATTGGCAATCAGCCATTGATAGCCGTTTTGTCGAATTGGTTACCAATACGGTTTTCCTTGCGCTGACGGTTGCCATTGTGGCTTTAGTACCGGCGCTGTTTGCAGCCTATGCAAAAAGACGGCGGCCGGGCCAGGTTACCGGTCTGCTGAATCGGTTGTTGGGCCTTGGTTATGCCATGCCTGGTACTGTGATTGCCGTGGGCGTGTTGATACCGTTTGCCTGGCTCGACAATACGGTTGACAGTTTTATGCGCGACCGGTTTGACATCAGCACGGGGCTTCTGCTTTCCGGTACGCTGTTTGCCCTGGTTTTTGCTTATGTTGTGCGGTTTGTTGCGGTATCACTCGGTACCGTCGATGCCGGGCTCGGTCGGCTGAAGCCAACTGCTGATGATGTGGCAAGGACGCTTGGTCTGTCAGCGTTCAAGGCGCTCTGGCGAGTACATTTGCCCGTCATGCGGGGCACGTTGTTGACTGCCAGTCTGCTGGTGTTTGTTGATGTGATGAAAGAACTGCCTGCCACTCTGGTGTTGCGTCCGTTTAACTTCAACACGCTTGCAGTTAAAACGTTCGAACTTGCCAATGATGAACGCCTGATGGAGGCTGCAACACCAGCACTGATGATTGTTCTCGTCGGTATTCTGCCGGTGGTTTTGCTGAGCCGGGCAATCGCAGGTTCGAGGGTCGGCGAATCAACACGCGTCATGCAGTGAGGCA
>CAYGNA010000092.1:0-11386 GCA_964351065.1 uncultured Pseudomonadales bacterium | reverse complement strand
TTTGAAATTGCCCGAAGGCTGTCGACCACAAACGTTAGGGGCAGCAGTGCAACGCCTGGCTGTATAAGGTCCGGCATGTTGTCCGTCGGCACAAAAACCCCTGACAAAAACACCTGCGGGAACACCACCAGGTTGCCAATGGCACCCACTGCCTGCTGGGTGTGAGCGAGGCTACCCACGCAAAAGCCAATGCACAGAAACACGATCGTCCCCATCACAATCACCACGTAAAGCGCCAGCGGGTTGCCCGTGATCTGAACGTGTAGCACCAGTACCGCTACCAGCATGAGCACCGATACCTGCAGCAAGCACAACACCAGCCTGGCGAGACTAATGGCCGCGATAAAGTCACGTGGTCGTATGGGCGTCACCGATACCCGCTTCAAAATCCCCTTACGCCGGTACTCTACAATGTTGAATCCGCTGCCTGCGATGCTGATCTGCATCAGGCTAAACGCCAGGATGCCTGGCAGCAGGAAATCGACATATCGCTGGGATCTTGCCTTGATGTCTTCCAGGGTTATGCGGAACATGGGCTCAAGACCGCGGAACTGACGCTCAATATCCACCAGCGCCTCCTCCAGCACGGGCAGGACAAAGGCAAGCCGCCTCATCTGCGCCGCATCCACCAGCACGGTGATCTCGGTACCCGCTGGCACAGCATCAAAGCTTGCTGGCACTATCAGCGCGAGACTCAAACTGCCATCACTGACCGCTTCCCGGGCAGTCTCTTCATCGAGCACCTGTACATCAAACCCGGCATTCGCTCGCAGCCTGTCAATCAATTCAGCCGAGAGTGGGCTCGATGCAACATCAACAACACCCAGCGCCACCGGTTCAAGGGCCCTGCCCGTCATGAAGCCGAGTGCCAGCAGAAAAAACAGCGGGAAAAACAATGAGAAAAACAGCGACTGACGATCCCGCAGAAAAATGCGGATCAGGACAACGGCAAAGTGAAACGGCAGCATTCGCATCAGTTATCCCGCAGTGCATAGCCTGTCAGGTGCAGGAATACATCTTCGATATTGCCGGTGGTCCTGGCCGCTGGTGGTTCAGGTGCATGCGCCGCAATAAGGTCGGCAGGCGACCCCTCGGCAATAAATTTCCCTGCATCCATAATAGCGATGCGATGACACAGTGTTTCAGCCTCTTCCATGTTATGCGTGGTGAGGACAATGGTCATGCCTTCCGCGTTGAGCGATCGCACCAGGTCCCAGAGGTTACGTTTAGCCTGGGGATCAAGCCCCGTGGTGGGCTCATCCAGGAACAGGACACGCGGATCATTCACCAGCGCACACGCAATCGAAAACCGCTGCCGCATGCCACCCGACAGGCTGTCCGGTGAGGCTTTTGCCTTCTCATCCAGCTGGACGCTCTGGAGCAGCGCCATGGCATCGACCTTGCGGCCATAAAGTCTGCCAAACAAATTGAGTAGCTCTACCAGTGACAGCTTGTCAAAATACTCACTGGACTGCAGTTGCACGCCAATAATCGACTTCACCTCATAAGGCGACTGGCGCACGCTGAATCCGCCGATGATGGCATCACCCTCATCGATGTCACAAATGCCTTCGAGCATCTCAAGCGTGGTTGTCTTGCCTGCCCCGTTCGGCCCGAGAATACCGTAGATTTCGCCTGCAGCAATCGAAAAGGAAATATCGTTTACCGCAAAAAACTTGCCCTCACCGCTGGGCAATGGATAAGCCCTGGTAAGGTGCGACACCTCGATGGCCGACATCAGCAATCAAGCGGCGCGAGGGTGATCACGCAATGCCGGGTCCAGTCCATTACCCATCAGGTCAATAAAATTGTCCCGGTAGAACTTTGTAACGGCCCGTTCACTAACACCTTCGAGCGCCTCATTGAAACGCTTCAGTGGATTACGGCCGCCTTCAACATGCGGGAAGTCAGAAGAGAAGAGGCACACATCCTCGCCAACGTTGTCGATGATCCAGCCAGTTGGTTCATGCGGGTAAGGTGTCACGCGAAACTGGCGCTGCACTATCTCGCTGGGTTTGGCGGAGAGCTTTTTCAGCCGTTCTTCACCCTTGAAGAACGCGGCAAAAGACGAGTCCATAAAGTGCATCCAGCTTGGCACCCAGGATGCACCCAGTTCAACCGCGCCAAATTTTAGATTGGGGAAACGATCACAGACCCCATCCATAATCATCACCGCCATGGTTTGCCAGACGGCAACCGGAATGGTCATAAAGCTGGTGGATGTAAAGTTTTCATCACCACCGTGAAAATCCTTGACCCGCGGCAGACCATTTTCCATGTAAGCCGGGGCCATTTTTGTTTCGCCGCCCACATGGAACAAAATGGGTAACCCGGCTTCCTGGGCAAGCCCCCAGACCGCATCAAAACCGATATGCGATGGCGAGTGATGCGCCGGGCACCTTGATGGAATCACCAGTGCCTTACAGCCAAGATCAATGGCCTCGCGTGCGATGACAGGCGCTGCTGCAACATCTACCAGTGGGACATAGCCAGTGGCCAGCAGGCGCCGGTCAACCGAACAAAAGTCCGTCATCATACGGTTATGGGCACGCGCCGAGGCGAGCGCCAGCGCTGTGTCGCCTGAATGCTCCAGGCCATAGTTGGACAGTGCGGTAGTTGTAAACACCAGTTGGCTGGTGAAGCCGAGCAGGTCCAGCGCTTTGGGTCGATCTTCCTTTCTGAAAGCACCCAGCGCCTGGTAGTTCTTGCGCAGCAGTATGTTCTCCGCGTCACCGGCCCTGAACCCCGGGTCATCCTGTAGTTCAACGGCTTTTTGCACCCAGCCGGCCAGTTCGTCGCCTACTGTCTTGTGGCGCAGCACGTCCTGATACTTCGACTCTACATATTCTGCAATTTTGCCTGGCAGTTCCATGACGTGTGAGTCTGCATCATGGACAGTCATGTTCTCGACGTATGGCATCAGCCTCTCCCTCGCAATTGTTCTTTGCCAAGAGGATAACCCAGATCAGCAAAAAAAAACCCCGGGCATGCCGGGGTTTTTCTATTACTACACAGACTGGCGTGATTTACATCATGCCGCCCATGCCACCCATGCCGCCCATGTCGGGCATTGCGGGCTTGTCTTCTTCGATCTCGCTGATCATGCACTCGGTGGTGATCATGAGACCAGCTACAGAAGCGGCAGCCTGCAGCGCTGTACGCGTTACCTTGGCTGGATCAGGCAGACCGAACTCAATCATGTCGCCATATTCGCCGGTTGCAGCGTTGTAGCCTTCGTTACCTTTCATCGCCTTGACCTTGTCGACCACAACGGATGCTTCTGCACCCGCGTTGGAAACAATCTGGCGCATCGGTGCTTCCATGGAAGCGTAGAGCAGCTTGATACCAACGTTCTGGTCTTCGTTGTCGCCTTTCAGGCCTTCAACAGCCTGCATGGCGCGAATCAGCGCAACACCACCACCTGGTACGATACCTTCTTCAACCGCAGCACGAGTCGAGTGCAGCGCATCTTCTACGCGTGCCTTCTTCTCTTTCATTTCCACTTCAGTTGCAGCGCCAACCTTGATCACAGCAACACCGCCGGCCAGTTTGGCCACGCGCTCTTGCAGTTTTTCACGATCGTAGTCTGAGGAAGTTTCTTCGATTTGCGCACGGATCTGGTTAACGCGGGCAGCAATGTCATCAGACTTGCCAGCGCCATCAACGAGGGTCGTGTTTTCTTTGGTCATGGTGACGCGCTTGGCCTGGCCAAGATCGTCCAGCGTGGCGCCTTCCAGCGACAGGCCAACTTCTTCAGAAATTACGGTGCCACCGGTGAGGATAGCGATGTCTTGCAGCATTTCCTTGCGGCGATCACCAAAGCCAGGTGCCTTGGCCGCAGAAACCTTGACGATACCGCGCATGTTGTTCACAACCAGGGTTGCCAGCGCTTCGCCTTCAACGTCTTCTGCAATAACCATCAGCGGCCTGCCAGACTTGGCTACAGCTTCCAGTACGGGGAGCATGTCGCGGATGTTGGAGATCTTCTTGTCGAAGAGCAGAATGTAAGGGTCTTCCAGTTCAGCACTCATGCTTTCCTGATTGTTGATGAAGTAAGGCGAGAGGTAACCGCGGTCAAACTGCATACCTTCAACCACGTCCAGCTCGTTTTCCAGACCGCTGCCTTCTTCAACAGTGATCACACCTTCTTTACCAACCTTGTCCATGGCTTCTGCAATGATGTCGCCTACAGCATGGTCGCTGTTGGCAGACACACTGCCCACCTGGGCGATGGTCTTGGAATCGGTGCAAGGCGAAGCCAGTCGCTTCACTTCTTCGACGGCGGCTGCTACTGCCTTGTCGATGCCACGCTTGAGGTCCATTGGGTTCATGCCGGCAGCAACTGCCTTCAGGCCGTTGTTCAGGATGGCCTGCGCCAGCACGGTTGCAGTTGTGGTGCCGTCACCGGCTTCATCAGAAGTCTGGGAGGCAACTTCTTTCACCATCTGCGCGCCCATGTTTTCAAACTTGTCTTTCAGTTCAATCTCTTTGGCAACGGAAACACCGTCTTTGGTGACGGTTGGTGCACCAAACGACTTGTCGAGTACCACGTTGCGGCCTTTCGGGCCCAGGGTGACCTTTACGGCGTCTGCAAGCAGATTTACGCCTTTAAGCATACGCTGACGCGCTGCATCACCAAATTGTACGTCTTTAGCTGTCATTTCTTTTGTCCTTAACTAGTCTGTGAATTTAACTGTCTTACTCGATGACGCCGAACACTTCGCTTTCGGACATGATGAGGAGTTCCTCGCCATCGATTTTCACAGTGCTGCCCGAGTACTGACCGAAGAGCACTTTGTCTCCGGCTTTCAGGTCAACCGCCTGGGTTGTCCCGTTATCCAGCTTCTTGCCCGGTCCAACAGCGATTACCTCGCCCTGGGAAGGCTTTTCAGCCGCCGAACCCGGAATAACAATTCCACCAGCTGACTTTGTTTCTTCTTCCGTGCGGCGAACTACCACACGATCTTGCAATGGACGGATACTCATTCTAGTCTCCCAATTCTGTTGCATACCCCGGCGCCGTTGCCACCAGGGACACATCAACAATCAACACAAGCTTAATCTCGCTGCGCAAGCCCTTTATTTGTGCGCTCTCCAGCGAGATTTAGCACTCTCCTTCAAGGAGTGCTAATGATAGGGGCGAAAGTTAGAGATTCAACCCGGTGAGCGAAAAAAGTTTGATTAATTTTTCAGTAGACGTGTACATGAACGGGAATCTCGCTACCGGACGCAAGACGTCAGGCCAGCCACGGAGCGCCTCTGCGTGCCAACTGACGCTGGCAGCCAGGCTTTGACAGATCCCGCGTTCAGGGATGCAGTCTACCGGGTAATCAATCTGATTCCGGCCGGAAAAGTGGCCACCTATGGGCAGATCGCCACACTGGCGGGCCTCTCCAACCAGTCACGGCTGGTAGGCCGGCTGCTGAAGAACCTTCCACCGGGCACGAAGTTGCCCTGGCACAGGGTCATTAACAGCCAGGGCAAAGTCTCCAATCCCGATCCCGCGCGACAACTGGCACGCCTGGCAGCAGAAGATGTTACGCCAGTACGCGGTCGCATCAGCCTTAGGCACTACCAGTGGCAGCCCTGAAACCAGACACAACACATGTTGCACACTCACATGTTGCAACCTCACATGTAGCACCCTCCCATATAGCGCCCTCGCATCACGCGTACCTTGCGTTCCTGGCCATCTTTGTCGCGACGCTGGTGCTCTACGGCATCACCATGCCGCGCACCATTACGCTGGAGGACGCGGGCCTCTTTAACAGCGTCTGCTATACCGGTGGGTTGGCCCATCCCCCGGGTTATCCCCTGTTTACCCTGATCTGTACGCCACTGTACTGGCTACCTTTTCCACCGGCGATCATTGGCAACACGATTTCCGCCCTGTTTGGCGCGCTCACTTGCGCGATGCTGGGCAAGGTGCTGCTGCAACTCGGCTGCAGGCCCATTTCCGCGCTGTTTGGTGGACTCCTGCTGGGGGTTTCAGCCAGTTTCTGGTCACAGGCGATTATTGTTGAGGTGTATACCCTCAACACCGCCCTGTTTGTGATCAACTTCTGGCTTTGTCTCAAGTTCTTCCAGCAGCCAACGCGGGCAACAGCCTGGCTTGCCTGCCTGGGGGTAGCCCTGGGGTTATCCAATCACTGGCCATTGACGGTACTGGCAGCGCCGGGTTTGCTCATTCTTGTACTCTGGCACTGGCGCTGGCTGCTGCTGGAGATGCGCAAACCCGAGTTCGTGGCCGGCTGTGTCGGGGCCCTCGTACTCGGACTCGCGCCCTATCTTTTGTTGGTGCTGAAACAACACCCGGTGGTGAGTTACCAGGGCCCCATCGGCAGTCTCGCGGAATTTGTTCGCTACGTGACGCGGCAGGATTACAGGGCCGCGGATATCCACGCCGGCGCAACCATCATTGACAAGGTCCAGTTCCTGGGCTGGCTGGCGCAGCGATCTCTGCAGCAGTTTTCATTGTTGGTACTCCCACTGGTGCCGCTGGCTCTTGTGATTGGGTTCAGGCAGCGACGGGGCGCAATTCACGCGGCGCTGGGTGTGGTTTTTTTGATGAACACGACAATACTGGTGGCACTGCTGGGGTTCGACTACCAGTTCAGTACACAGGCCATTTTCGAACCTTATCCGCTTATTGCCTGGTGTTGTCTTGCCATCTGGCTGGGATTGGGGTTTGACTGGCTATACCAACTCGTGAATTCGCGCCGCCTGGGCATTGCTTCTGCCTGCATTTACGCTGCCACAGCCCTCACGCTGACACTCCTGCAGAATTTTGCCACCAATGACCGAAGTAAATCCTGGATTGCAAATGAGTACTCACTAACCATGCTCAGCGCCCTGCCAGAGGATGCGTTACTGGTCACAAAATCTGACGCGCTCAGCTTTACCCTGCTCTACCAGCACCTGGTACTCGGCCTGCGACCCGATGTTGATCTCTACCAGTTCGACAATGTTGGTATCCAGAAGCTGTCCGGTTCGGTTGCTGAGCGCCGCGCCTGGTTGCTTGACCAGACCAGCGCAGGGCCTGTTATCTCTGCCGGAGTACCCGAGATGCCTGCGGAAGAAGAATCGGGTTTCTGGAACCGGCACAATGGCACGGGTTTGCTGAAAACGGCTTACGAGCCAGACTTTGACCGATTGCGGCGACGGCTGATAACCGCTTACGCCTTCGACGCCCTGACCAATCCCCACGAGAAACTTTTTGCTTCAGAGATCCTGCTTGGCGTCGCCAACCACCTGGTGACACGTGCAGCCGATGGGTCGCTGACCACAGCCGAACAGGAAGATCTTGCCCTTTTGCAGCGTACTTTCCCGGGTGTCCTGTTTACTCTCTATGGGGCGCTCGCTTTGCCCGGTTTTGCTATCGACACAAGCCAGCTTTTGGAAATGGCCCTGGATATGGAAGCAAGCCTGCCAATCGAGGCACGCAACCGGGATCGCGCCCTGTTCTACTATTACCTGGCGCTGCTGTTTAGCCAGGGGAAGCGCGGTATTACGCCCGATGCGGAGCTTGCCCAGATCTTCCTGCTGAAAGGGTTTGAGATTCTGCCAACCCTCAGCAATCCCGGTCTCTGTCTGCTACAGCAAATTGGCGCGCCTGCCCATCACCTGTCAGCCACGCCAGCATTCAGGGCGCACTGCCGGTCGTAAGTGATGCATTGGCCTCCCGCCGCGCATGCCGGATCAGCACAAACACTAGCAGCACTGCCGGCACACCAATGACTGACGCGAACAGGAAAAACGAAAAGTAGCCATAACCATCAACAATCACGCCAGAGAATCCGCTGATGAATTTGCCGGGCAGGGTCATCAGCGAACTGAAGAGCGCGTATTGCGTCGCCGTGTAGGCCCGGTTGGTCAGGCTCGACAGGTAAGCAATAAAAGCCGTTGCTGCAAAACCGCCGCTGATGTTGTCTGCACTGATGACAATACCCAGGTAGAGGATCTCTGGTTCAGCGAGTGAAAGCGCGGCGAACAGCAGGTTGGTCGCGGCAACAGCCACAGCGCCAATTAGCAGCGGCCGATAAATACCCCACTTCACCACCAGTACGCCGCAGATCGCGGAACCTGCAATGGACATAAAAAAGCCGAAGACTTTTGCCACGTTGGCAATATCAGTTTTTGAATATCCCATGTCGAGATAAAAAGGGTTGGCCATGATACCCATCGCAATGTCACTCAGTCGAAACACGCTGATAAAGAGCAGTACCACCAGCGCAAATTTGCCGTTGCGCGCAAAAAAATCAACAAATGGACAGACTACAGCACCGATAAACCAGGCCTGCAAATTTCGTACGTGGCCAGGCCGATGGGTATTGCGCAGCAGGAAGGCCATCACGCGCGCCTCGTTTTCCGGCAACACAGTGTCGTCCTGGTGGTCCGGTTCGCGAATGAGCAGCACCGTCACAATACCCACGCATACCAGCAGGCCCATTACCTGGTAGGCAACCACCCAACTGAGAAACTCCGCCAGGTAAAGTGCACCTGCGCCTGCCGCGAGCAGGCCAACGCGGTAACCAAAAATATAGGTAGCCGACATCGCCCCCTGGAATTCATTCACCACTGCCTCAATGCGGTAGGCATCAATGGCAATGTCCTGGGTGGCCGAGGAAAAGGCGACGAGCAACGCAAAGAGAGACAGCACAAGCAGTGCGTCAGTGCCCACCAACGACATGCCCACAAGGCCAATGGCGATTCCGCACTGACCAGCGAGCATCCAACTCCGCCGCTTACCCAGCCGGTGGGTAAAAAAGGGAATCGCAAGCCGGTCAATGACCGGCGCCCAGAGCACCTTGATCGAGTAGGTGATACCCACCCAGGCAAAAAAACCAATCGCCGTTCGGCTGACGTTTTCATCACGTAGCCAGGCTGTCAGAGTCGAAAAGACCAGCAGGAAAGGCAATCCTGCCGAAAATCCAAGAAACGCCATCGCAATAACGCGCGGGTTAGCGTAGATCGCAAACGCCTCACGCCAACCAGGCGTGGGCGATCCGTCGGTGATGCCAGTGGTAATGTGCTAGTCCCTGAAGTTTTCGTATTGCAGGGGACGCTCCAGATCGCTTGCCCGCAGCATTGTTATCACTTCCTGCAGGTCATCGCGCTTTTTGCCCGTCACGCGCACTTTTTCGCCCTGAATAGCGGCCTGCACCTTCATCTTTTTGTCTTTGATCATTTTTACGATCTTGCGTGCGAGATCACTTTCGATTCCCTGCTGCACAATGACAGTCTGGTGAACCTTCTTGCCCCTGGGCACATGGTCCCTGATTTCGAGTGACCTGATATCAACCGAGCGCTTCGCCATTTTGTCCTGCAGGATGTCCAGCATCTGTGTCAGCTGAAACTCGGCGTCAGCCGTCATCTCAATTTCGGCACCATTGCGCACGATCTTGGCATCAACCCCTTTAAAGTCGAAGCGCGTGCCGATCTCACGATTAGCCTGGTCCACTGCATTATGAACTTCCTGCAGGTCAACCTCGGACACAACGTCAAAGGATGGCATATCTATTTACCCCCACATTCATTAAAATGCGCCCGGAAAAATGGGTCGCGCGAGCTTGACGCTCACCAGACAATACTAGCCTTTTGATCGACTTTTGCATAACCGTGCCATGAATCATCAACCAGTAGTTATTGTTAGTGGCCCGGCTTCAGGTGAGGCAGAATTCGCGCTTGCCTTGCAGGGTTACGACGGCGCACGTTTCTTCACCGGTGCCGTGGCAGCCTTACAATCACTCGAAGAAACACCTGCCAACCTCCTCGTCATAGAAGACTCTATCGAAGACATGGAGCCAGTCGAATTCGCTGAAATGATTCGCGAAATTGACAACGAGCAGGGCCGGTTTACCTTTATTGTTGTCTACGGCACAACCATCACACCCGAGCTTGAACTGGCCTTCGCTGACCATGTCGATGCATTTGTGGCGCGCAACAACACAGCGGGCCTTGTCAGGGTGCTGGCTGCTGGTACCAGACTCACCGGAATGCTCAATGACCTCCTGAGTTCAAATGTCTCACTGCGCATGGAGCGTGACGTGCTGCTCAAGGGGCAGTTGCTCGACCCACTGACGGGGTTGGGTAACCGCAAACTGGCGGAGCAGGCGCTAAACGACTCAATCAAACAGATTGAGTCCCGCGGTGGCGCTGTCTGCGTCCTGTTCCTGGCAATCGGCAACTTCCCTGAAATCGTGGAGAAGTACGATGACAGGATTGGTGATGAAACACTGGTCGCCGTCGCCACCCGCCTGCATTCACTGGTTCGCCCCATGGATGTGGTTACACACTATGATCGTGGCCGATTTGTGCTGGTGCTCATACAACCGTCAATCGAACACTGCACCGCAGAATGTTATCAGCGCATCTTTGACGGGGTTCGCCTCAAGAGTTATCGGACCTCTGTGGGCTACATAGAACCGGTCATTCAGATGAGTATGTGCGCCAGCCACGCCGAAAATGGTGTACCCAACCCCGAGCGCATGTTTCACGTCGCAGAAGAAAATCTCAAAGAAGCCGCGATCACCAGGCAGATTGCGGTTCATCACCTTGTGGAATAATTGCGTACAAGGTTAAGGCAGACACTAATTCGATCCCGGGCATATTAATCAGCGCCAGATTTACGCAGCGCTGGGCCCAACATTATTTGGAGCACCCATGGGCAAACGGCTGAGCAAAATCTATACGCGTACCGGCGATGATGGCGATACAGGATTAGGCGACGGTAACCGAATCAGCAAGGATGAACCACGCGTTGAGGCGATGGGCGCGGTGGACGAACTGAACAGCTGGCTCGGTCTTATCGTCGAGGAACTGCTTACTGAGGGTGAAGCCATGCGCCCACTCGCTGACTTTCTGCGTGGCAGTCAACATCACATCTTTGACCTGGGCGGCGAAATTTCCATTCCAGGGTTCACCATTATCGAAGCGCGCCATGTGGAACAACTGGAGCAAAAGCTGGATGAAATGAACGAGGCACTGGCGCCGCTTGAAAACTTCATTTTACCCGGTGGTTCAAGGACAATTGCCAGCCTGCACCTGGCGCGCAGCGTTTGCCGACGCGCAGAGCGGCGCGTGGTCACGCTCGGCAAGAGCGAGGAGATCAATCTGGAGGGCCTCAAATACCTGAACCGACTGTCGGACCTGCTGTTTGTCGCTGCACGCCACTGTGCGCACGTCAGCGAGACGCCGGAGGTGCTCTGGCAGAAATCCTAGAAAAGGGATCTCTCCATTCCAGCCCTGGCGGGCTTCCAGTCGAGAAGACTGTTATGGGATCGCCCCGTCGTTTCCACTGCAGAGCGCCGCCACGCCACCCGTCGTTTTTAACCGGAACGGCGCAGCCATGGTCCCCGTCGTTTCGACCGGAGCGGCGCAGCCATGC
>CAYGNA010000091.1:0-11388 GCA_964351065.1 uncultured Pseudomonadales bacterium | reverse complement strand
GAGTAGAGAAAGGTCAGCACCGGACAGGAGACTGAGCCCTATTCCCACGAGGGTCTCAAATACAACAAGATCCGCAAAACCATTCGCAAAAAATAGCCATGTGAATCCTGCGCCATGAAAGAGGCTGCCAAGCACAAGCGCATGCTTGCGCCCAAGCATGTCGGCAAAATACCCGCTGGGTATCTCACAAATAACAACCACCAGTGCAAATATGGCCTGCAGGTAAAACACCTCAGCCAGGCTAAGCCCCTTGGATTCAAAGAGTGGCACCATCACAGGGATGACAACCATCGCGACCCAGAAGAAGCTGAAGATGTAGAGCACATTGATGTTCGTGCGTAATTTGGTATTCATGGTATTACCTGTTAACGCGCATCGCGCGTTGTCCTTCCGGAAAAAATGGTCAAATAAAAACCAAAAAAAAAAGCCCCTGGCGCGCAACACGCCAGGGGCTTTTTGTGAACCAGTCTTGTGAGACCACCCTAACGCATGACTACTCCGCACTCGCAACGACGAGTACAAACGACCATGGCAACTGCCACGCTCGCGGATAGATTTGATGTTGGGTGTTGATTGTTCACAGGATTGTTCTTTTCAGTGGTCATCAGTCAAGGGCGGCGATCATACCGGTGAATTCGCCCAAGTCAAGCATTAACGTCGATCGTACTGTGCAAACCGGGTTTCAGACTCGGAAAATATCTGCATCCACTTATCGGACCTGAAGCGCAGCACCAGCATGGCTGCCTTGATAATGTAGTCGCCAATAAGCGCAGCATAAATCCAGACGACCGACAGCCCCATCCATGCGGCCAGTGCCGCGAGGCCAACCCGAACGCCAATGAGACCCACCATCGTTGTTATGAGTGGGAAGCGCGTATCACCAGCACCACGCAGGCAACCACCAATCGTAAACTCTATGGCCATCAGCGGCTGGGCGATTGCCATGATGTAGATGAATATCACGGTGAGGCGCACCACTTCATCGTCGTCGATAAGGAAGCGAGCAATCTCCTCGGGGAAACACAGAATAACTGCGCTGAGCAGTATCATGCTGCCCATGGCAAACCCCGTTGCACGCCAGCCCTGCCGGCTGGCCCCGGCCGGATCACCGGCCCCAAGATACTGACCAACCAGGGTTGCGCCCGAAATCGAAAACCCAAAGCCAACGACAAAAGACAGTGAGAGTATCTGAACACCGATGCCATAGGCTGCAAACGCTGCTGTACCGTAGTGTGCAACGAGCCAGAGGAACGCAACAAAACCCGCTTGAAAAATGAACTGCTCAACCCCGGCCGGATAGCCGATATGGACCAGTTGTCGAATGCGTTTCTCCGTGATTGAGCCTTTCCCGCCAACACCAACCACCAGCCTGCCGGTGTACCAGAGATAAAGGAAAATCAGTGCGCCGAAGGTAAACGACAGACCATTGGCAATACCGGCGCCTGACACACCCATGGCTGGTATGCCAAATCCACCAAACACCAGCCAGTAAACCAGTCCCACATTCAGGATATTGGTAACAATGCCAATCCAGAGCGGCGTTTTGGTATCGCCTGCCGCGCGCAACGACGCTCCGATAACCATGTTGATGGCAAACGCCAGGTTAAAACAGCTGAGCCAGCGAATGTACCTCGCTGCCTCAGCGGTGGTGTGCTCGTCGAGGCCAAACACCCGGGCGATATCCGGCGCAAAAACGACACAGGGCACCATGAGAATCAGTGCCACAATATTGCCAATCCACAGGGATACACTGGTCACGTGTGCCGCCTCGGTATAGTTCTTGGCGCCCCACGACCTCGCAACCATCGCGGTGGTCCCGGCTGAGACTGCCATCAGGATCGCCTGCAAGCCAAAGAAGATGCGCTGCCCGGTTGTCACTGCGGCAATCGCCGACGCACCCAGTTCCCCCACAATTTTGATGCTGATGATCCCGATTACCGAAAACAGCAGGTTCGACAGGATTGCCGGCCACGCCAGTTGCCAAATGCTAAGCTGGGGACGCGCGGGCACAGGGGCTTCCTGAAGCGCCTTCGGCGTTTCAGCATCAACAGGTGTTTGATTGGTCATACGAGGTCCGGGTGGCATTGCCACGAGGCGCGTAAGATACAGCAACCCCTCGGGACCTGTCAAAATAGGCTGATAATCGGCGTAACGGAGCCACAGCGGCGGACGGGTTCTGCTATCGACAGGCTGGAACAGGAATGTCTGGAAAAAGTACGTCTGGAAAAAGTATGGCAAAAAAAGTCGTAATTGTTGGCGGTGGGCACAACGGGCTCGTATGTGCCTGTTATCTTGCACGCGCTGGTGCAGCGGTTACGGTGCTCGAACGCCGGTCCCTGCTCGGTGGAGCGGCCGTGACAGAGTCGTTCCTGCCCGGTTTTCGCAACTCGGTCGCCAGCTACACCGTCAGCCTGCTGCATCCAAAAATCATCAAAGACCTGCACTTGTATGAACACGGCCTGCAGATACTCTCGCGCCGTATCAATAACTACCTGCCATTGCCTGATGGGGACGCACTGATCAGCTACCCCGATGCAGACCTGATGCAGGCTGAACTGGCCAGGCTCTCGCCACATGATGCGAGAGCCTGGCCAGCTTTTATGGCGCAAATGGCTAAAGTCGTACCAATCATTCGCGATATCATGCTACAGACGCCGCCCGCACTGACCGGATTTGTGGGCAGCGACATCATCAAGCTGTTCCGTCTCAGTCGGCACTATCTGGCTGCTGACAACAACACACCCCTATTTTTGCTCAAGCTTTTCGCCGTCAGCGCGGGTGAGATGCGGGATGATGTATTCGAATCCGCCGCGGTCAAGGCACTACTCGGTTTCGACGCAGTGGTCGGCAACTATGGCAGTCCCTACACACCCGGGTCAGCCTATGTCCTGCTGCACCACGTCGTGGGCGAAACCAATGGTACCAGCGGCGCATGGGGCCATGCAGTCGGCGGCATGGGCGCCATCAGTGACGCCATTGCAAAAGAGGCCGCTACACTCGGCGTAAAGCTTGTGACAGACACGCCAGTTGCTCGAGTGCTGGTTGCTGCGGGACAGGCACATGGCGTTCTAACGCACGCCGGGGATGAAATCGCTGCCGACCTGGTCGTCGCCAATGTGAACCCTGCCCTGCTGTACAACAATTTACTGCCAACAGAAGCAGTACATCCTGACACGCATGCACACTTTGCCCAGTACAAGTGCCAGAGTGGTACATTCAGAATGAACGTTGCGCTGTCTCACCTGCCAACTTTTCGGGCGAGGCAGGTGGATAGCGCGCTGGAAGGCGGAATTATTCTGGCGCCGTCGCTGGATTACATGGACCGGGCTTATACGGACGCGAGGCAGCACGGCTGGTCTCAGCAACCCATCGTCGAAATGCTCATCCCCAGCCTGGTTGACCACTCACTTGCGCCGCCAGGTCAGCATGTCGCCAGCCTGTTCTGCCAGCAGTTTGACCCATCACTGCGGGAAAACTGGGATATCCATCGAGACGCCGCAATAGCTGCCATCTTTGGCACCGTGGCCAGATTTGCACCTGATTTTGAATCCTGCGTGTTGGGCATGGAAGCACACAGTCCCTGGGACCTGGAGCAGAAGTTTGGTCTGACAGGCGGCGACATTTTCCATGGGCGTCTGAGTCTGGACCAACTGTTTTCTGCCCGGCCAATGCTCGGCATGGGGCAATATAAAACGGATATCGCTGGTCTCTACCTGTGTGGCTCCGGGACTCATCCGGGTGGTGGTGTCAGCGGTATTCCCGGTCACAACGCGGCACGCGAAATCAGGAAGGTGCTCTAGCCACACCTGTCAGGTTTCAGGACACCAGTGGCAGCCTCACCGTAAATGCAGAGCCTTTGTTCGGCTGGCTCGTGACCATCACGCTACCTTTGTGAGACTGCGCAATATGCTTGACGATGGCGAGCCCAAGCCCGGTACCACCCTGTTCCCGGGAGCGAGCCCGATCAACACGGTAAAAACGCTCAAAGATCCTCTGCTGTTCTTCCTCGGGTATACCGATCCCGGAGTCTTCCACCTCAATCACCGCCATCCTGCCGAGAGTACGCAGGCGCAGGCTGACCAGCCCGTCTGCCTGTGTGTACTTGATGGCATTATCAACCAGATTGGTCACCATCTGATCCAGCGCTTCCTGTTCACCCTCGACCTCCACGGATTTTTCAGGGACGTCAAGTTTGAGTGATACCCCGGTATCGGTCGCATCTTCTGATTTTGCTCTGTACACATCCCTTAACAGATAAGCGAGATCTATACGGGTCACCGACATCTTGCGAGCGTGGGTATCGAAGCGCGACAGGTGAATTAGATCCTGAACTATGTGGTCCAATCGAGCAGCCTGGCTGCGAATACGACGCAGAAACTTATCGAGCACCTCATCGGGAATGTTAGGATCATCGAGAATAGTCTCAGCGAACCCGCGAATCACAGATATTGGCGTTTTGAGCTCATGGGACGCATTAGCGACAAAATCACTGCGGACCTGCTCCAGCCGCAACATTTCCGTGATGTCCTGCAGCACGATGATCGCACCAGCCGCAGACGTCCAGTCATGATCGCGAAGCAGCACAACAGAAATGTCCAGGGTTTTCTTCTCAACCTTGACCGTTGCATTGACCGTAATCAATTCTGACAGGCAGGTATCTACCGCCTGACTGATTTCGTCTACCAGAACCACTTCCCAGAGTGAACGATTCACGACATCCCGGGTGCTGAGACGCAACATGGTCCTGGCAGAATCGTTGATGTGCAGAATTGTCTGATCAAGATCAACCGCAATAACACCCTCGGTCAATCCGGAAAGAATTGCCGCGAGCGTGTTACGGCTACTGGTCAGGGCACCAATTCGGTCCTGCGTGCCGCGAGCCAATTCATTGAGTGCGTGTGACAGACGACCTATCTCATCACCACGATCTTCATTCAACCGCAGGTCGTAATCACCCTGGGCGATACGGGCAGCACCATCGGTCATTCTCGAGATAGGGATAGTAAACTGGCGGGCAAGTAAAAAGGCAATCACAAGAAAGACAGCGGCAATAATGGTGCCACTCACGAGAATCTGGTTTCGAAGCACTGCCAATTGCCGCTCCACTACGCGTAGCGGCACCGCCACGCGAACAAACCCGATCAGTTGATCTTCGTTTTCGACCCGAAGCGCAACATAAAGCATGTTTTGCTGAACCGTGTCACTGAACCGCTCAGACATACCATAGTCCTGCGCTTTGGCTGCGGCGACTTCTGGCCGATCCAAATGATTGTCCATCAACGTCGGTTCTTCGCGATTGTCGGCAATCACAACTCCTCTGGCATCAATCAGAGTAATCCGGTTATCTGCACCGCCGGTGATAGCCACCAGCTCGTCGCTGGAGATCGGCGTATCGTTCAGGAGGTTTGGCAGGAGCAGTTGCCGCAGGATTGCCGCCTGGGTGCGCAGGGATTCCCGGATGTTGTTACGCGCATCGGTCTGTACCTGCGAGGTGGCAAGCGACCCGAAAACAATGGTACTGACAAGGATCGTCGCACCAAGTGCGCCACAAAGTTGCCAGAGAAACCTGGAGCGCAGCATTTAGTCTTCGACGAATCGGTACCCAACACCCCGAATCGTCTGAATCATCTGGCTGTAAGGACCCAGCTTTTTACGAACCGCGCGGATATGGACATCGATGTTACGGTCAACCACCACAACACCTTCGCCAACCACTCTGTTCAGTAACTGCTCACGGGTAAACGCTCGACCTGGCTGACTGGCGAGTTGGTAGAGTATCTTGAATTCGGTTGCGGTCAGCTTGACCAGTTCACCGCCCACTCTCACTTCATGCCGGGCCATATCAATGAGCAGGTCCTTGATGACAATCCGTTCCTTGTGTTGCTCCTCCCGAATCCGCCCGCGGCGGAGGACCGCTTTGACCCTGGCAAGCAATTCACGCGGAGAAAAGGGTTTTGCAAGGTAGTCGTCAGCGCCCAGTCCAAGCCCGATTACCACATCACTTTCTTCCCCTTTGGCGGAGACGATAATAATGGGTATATCACGTGTGATGGGGTCCGACTTGACCTGCTGGCAGACGGTCAAACCGTCCATGCCTGGCAGCATCAGATCGAGGATGACAAGCGCTGGAGAGAGATTACGAACAAGGTTCAGGCCCTCATCACCCCGGCCAGCCGAGGCAACCTGAAAGCCTTCACGCTTGAGGTTATAACCAATGACTTCAACGATATCGGGTTCGTCTTCGATGATGACGACTTTGGATCTGCTCATCAATTGCGGTCCGTTTAATGACGCGCCTATTCAACCATCACGCCCCGGGAATTGGTAGAACTGCTCTATAAAGAATGCGTTAATGATTCTTGACAAATTAACCCAATATTGGCTTGGCGCCCAAAATGTCAGCTATCTTAACGGCAAATTCATGAAGCTCGACGGAACGCGAGGACCGCATTGGTACCACCAAAACCGAAGCTGTTGGACATGATCGTGTTCAAACCCGCATTGTCTATACGCTCCCGAACGATTGGCGCATCACCCACAGCCGGATCCAGGTTTTCGATATGCGCAGATGGACAAATAAAATCGTTCTCCAACATGAGCAGGGAATAGATTGCCTCATGTACGCCGGCCGCACCCAGTGAGTGTCCTGAGAGAGACTTGGTGGAACTGATTTTTGGCATCTCAGTACCAAAAACCGCGCGAATTGCCTCGACTTCCGGGATGTCACCCGCTGGCGTACTGGTCCCGTGGGCATTGATGTAATCAATGGGTGTATCGACCGTTGACTTCGCGAGCAGCATCGCGCGCCTGCCACCCTCGCCTGAAGGCGCTACCATGTCATAACCATCTGAAGTAGCACCGTAACCTACAAGCTCTGCATAAATTTTGGCACCGCGTGCTTTTGCGTGTTCATATTCTTCAACCACCAGAAAGCCACCGCCACCGGCAATTACAAATCCGTCGCGGTCTTTGTCGTAAGCACGTGACGCCTTTGATGGCGTCTCATTGTAGCCCGTCGACAATGCTCCCATGGCATCAAAAAGGGAGGACAAACTCCAGTGTTCTTCTTCGCCACCGCCGGCAAAAACAATGTCCTGTTTGCCCAACTGAATTAACTCTGCAGCATGGCCAATACAATGCGCACTGGTGGAACAGGCGGATGTAATGGAGTAATTCACGCCCTTTATCTGAAACGGTGTGGCGAGACAGGCAGATACTGTAGAACCCATGGTTCTCGTCACCCGATAGGGTCCAACCCGGCGCAAGCCCTTTTCCCGCAGGATATCAGCCGCTTCTACCTGGTTCGACGAGGATGCACCACCAGAACCCGCCACGATGCCAGCCCGGTCGTTCGATACTTCTGCCTCGGTGAGCCCCGCGTCCGCAATCGCTTCCTTCATGGCAATGTAGGCAAACGCCGCAGCATCTCCCATAAAGCGATAAAGCTTCCTGTCTATCATGCTTTCGGCATCAATCTGAATGCTACCGGCAACATGACTGCGCATCCCGATCTCTTTGTAGGCTTCCTGGAAACGTATCCCGGAACGCACCGCAAGTAGGGAATCCAGCGTTTCCTGCTTGTTATTTCCGAGGGGGGAAACAATACCCAGACCAGTAATAACAACTCTTTTCATAGAGCTCACCTAAAAGTCATCCAATGTGGTAAACAGTCCCACCTTCACATCTTCGGCAACATAAATCTGCTTGCCGTCAACCAGAACCCTGGCATCAGCGATACCGAGCACGGTTTTACCTTCACGCACGCGCGTAAGATCAATTTCGTATTCAATCTTTTTTGCTGTTGGCAACACCTGACCCCTGAAGGCAACCTTGCCACAGCCAAGTGCCCGGCCCACGCCCCAGTTGCCTTTCCACGCAAGGAAAAAGCCAACAAGTTGCCACAGTGCGTCCAATCCAAGGCAGCCTGGCATCACCGGATCGCCGATAAAATGGCACTTAAAAAACCACAAATCGGGATTGATATCCATTTCGGCCATGATTCTGCCCTTACCATGAGACCCGCCGGTCTCAGTAATGCTGGTGATACGATCAATCATCAGCATTTCATCAATGGGGAGATGCGCACGGCCTGGCCCAAATAGCCGACCATAACCACAATCAAGGAGTTCGTCCCGCGAAAAGCTGTGCTTGTCGACCAGGGAGCGATCCAGCGGACGGGGTTGGTTTGCTTGTTCTGTCATAGCCATTCCAGATGAACGCGTGAATCATAAGACCTGACCCTGGCAAACCAGAATAAGATAGGCCATGAATTACAGGAAGCAAAATTATATCATTGGGAAGCACAAAAAAACCAAGTGACATATCGCCTCAATAATATGTCCACAATTGAAGTCTGTTGACCGCAGTACATGATTGACATGCCTGCGGCAACCCTTCTGGAGACTAACTCATGTCGTTAGCTATGAGCATTACCGAGAGGGAAAGTTTCCTCTCTGGCGTGCATGTCGGTGTCATCAGTATTCCCCGCAAGTCACGCGGCCCACTCACCGTCCCAATATGGTATGACTACACGCCAGGCGGGCCGGTCACTGTCATTACCAGCACCAACTCAATCAAGGGCAAACTGCTTGCCGGGGCGCAGCGAATAAGCCTCTGCGCACAGACCGAAACCCCTCCCTACCAATATGTTTCGATTGAAGGGCCTTTCGAAATAAGACACCAAAAGGACGGCGAGTTGCTTCAAATGGCATGTCGCTACCTTGGCGAAAAAGGTGGTCGGGCCTATGTTGCCGGTGCCGGCGACAGTGAACTCAGCATTGTTGTGAGTATCACCCCGGAAACCTGGTACACCGTCGACTACGGCAAGTCCTGACGGGAACCGTACGGCGCTTGCCCTGTCGAATGCAACAAAAGTCGGCCCCAAAAGACGACAAACAGGTGAAGGTCGAACTTAAAAAACAAAACCAACTGCGGATAATTCAGCATGATTAAGGTAGATAAACACGCGGTAGTACACGAAAACGCAGAACTGGGCGACAACTGTGTCATTGGCCCGTTTTGCACAATAGGACCCGATGTCACCATTGGTGCCAATACGGTGTTGCGCTCCAATGTGGTTGTTGAAGGCCACACAACCATTGGCGAGGACTGCGTCATTTTTCCGTTTGTCACGCTAGGCATCCAGAGTCAGGATCAGAAGTACGTACCTGGTACCGTGACCTACACAAAAATTGGTGCCAGAAATACGGTGCGCGAGTTTGTGAGTGTCCATAGCGGCACTGAAGAGGGGTCGATAACCTCAATTGGAGACGACTGCGCCCTGCTTGCACAGTCGCACGTCGCCCACAATTGCGCTGTCGGCAATCATGTTGTCATGTCCCACGCGGCGACACTGGCCGGCCATGTAATTATCGGTGATTACGCCAACATCGGCGGACTGTCTGCCATTCACCAGTTCTGCCACGTTGGTCGCGCTGCGATGGTCGGTGGTATGTGCCGGGTGATTCAGGACGTACTGCCGTTTACCATCGCGGAGGGCTTTCCGGCTCACATGCGTGTCATCAACAAGGTTGGCATGGAACGTGCCGGATATAGCAGCGCAGAAATTGCTGAGGTACGAAAGGCCTTCAGGATGCTTTTCATGCGGGAACTGCGCCTTGAAGAGGCGGTTCGCCAGGCCCAGGCTGAATTTCCCGAGTCAGTCAATGTGCAGTTGATGCTGGAGGCCGTCAACGGGAGTCAGCGAGGGCTCGCGCGTCCGGATTCTGCAATGTTTGAAATCAATGTGAGCGAGTAACCAGAATGATTAGCGCCGTACTGTGGGACTTTGGTGGTGTGCTCACAACCAGCCCGTTTGAAGCCTTTAGTCGTTTCGAACGCGAGCGAGGACTGCCAACAGGCTTTATACGTTCAATCAATGCAACCAACCCTGAAACCAACGCCTGGGCGCGTCTTGACAGCAGCCAGATCACGGGCACCGAATTCGACACTGCGTTCGCCGCAGAAGCGGCCATGCGTGGCCATACACTCGCGGGCAGTGATGAGCGGGCGCTACTCGCAGGAGATCTTCGAGAAGATATGGTGAGTGCACTGCGAACAATCAAAAAATCGCTCAAGGTAGGCTGCATCACCAACAATATTCGAAGTGCAGGCGAAGGGCCCGGCATGGCAAAGGATGCCGAACGCGCCAGCAGGTTTGCCGAAGTCATGGCTTTGTTTGACACCGTCATTGAGTCAAGCAAGGTTGGGATACGCAAGCCTGACCCGGAAATCTACCTGTTAGCCTGCCGGGAACTTGATGTGGATCCTGCGGAGGCTGTTTTCCTGGACGACCTGGGCATCAATCTGAAACCAGCAAAAGCACTGGGTATGAAGACAATCAAAGTTGTCAGCCCAGGAGATGCGCTGACGGAACTCGAGGCGCACCTCGGCATGAGGCTACGCCCATGAATGTACTTCTGACAGGCGGTGCTGGCTACATCGGTTCCCATACCGCGGTTGAATTGTTGAATGCCGGCCATCATGTGAGTGTTGTTGACAATCTTGCCAACGGCAGTCTTAAGGCAGTTCAGCAGGTCGAAACGCTGACAGGTCGACACATCAAATTTTATCAGGTAGATTTGCTCGACTTGCCAGCACTTGAAACCGTTTTCGCCGCTTCCAGCTTTGACGCAGTGATCCATTTTGCCGGACTTAAAGCCGTTGGCGAATCTGTCGCCGAGCCACTGTCATATTACAAGACAAATATTGGCGGCACGCTCAATCTGCTGGAGTGTATGCAGCGTTACACGGTGAACCAACTTGTCTTCTCTTCATCAGCCACTGTTTACGGCGAACCAGAACGCGTTCCCATCGACGAAGACTGCGCGACTATTGATGCCACCAACCCCTACGGCCGCACCAAACTGATGCTGGAAAAAATTCTCGCTGACATCTGCGCGGCACAGGCTGACTTTAATGTCGCACGACTCCGCTACTTTAATCCGGCAGGCGCCCACGAGAGCGGTCAGATTGGCGAGGACCCCAGCGGCATCCCCAATAACCTGCTGCCGTTTATCACCCAGGTTGCCGTCGGCAAGAGAGAAAAACTCACCGTTTTTGGCGATGACTATCCGACACAGGATGGGACCTGCATCAGGGACTACATACACGTGGTTGACCTGGCAAAAGGTCATCTCGCAGCACTTGCAAAACTCAGCTCAGCGCCGGGTATTGTCACCTACAACCTCGGCACCGGCACGGGTTATTCAGTACTCGATATCATCAATGCGTTTGTCACCGTAACCGGCGTGAACCTCAACTGGGAAATGGGCCCCAGACGCCCCGGAGATATCCCTAGCAGCTACACCAATCCGATCAAAGCGAAAGACGAACTCGGTTGGGTTGCAGAAAAGCGTAAACAAGACATATGCCGAGATCCCTGGCGCG
>CAYGNA010000090.1:0-11407 GCA_964351065.1 uncultured Pseudomonadales bacterium | reverse complement strand
TCCTGACCGACCGATCAAGGAACTGCTCGGTTATCAGGCTTCAGGGCGACTTGTTAATCGTAACAATCTGGCCATGCTGGAAGACCATCATCTGCTCTGGGACCAACCAGAAGACCCCTTGCGTGTGCTCAGCGCCTAGTCAACTCGAATGTTGATGGCTGTGCACCGGGTACCAACAATCTTGCTACCTTTGATGACGAACATCGTGGACAATATCTCGCATGAGTGAACTTCACGACCAGGTGCTGGTTTCCCTGCGCAGGATCATTCGGGCGACAGACCTGAATTCCCGCAAACTGGGCAAGGAAACAGGTCTGACGACGCCGCAGTTGGTGGTTATGTCAGCTATCCGTCAGCGGGACGCGCCCCTGGCATCAGAAATTGCGCGCGCTGTCAGCTTGAGTCAGGCGACGGTAACAAACATCCTGAATCGACTGGAAAGTCACGATCTGGTGAGTCGGACGCGCAGTGAAAAAGACAAGCGCCGTGTTAACGTCCGCCTGACGTCAGCGGGTGAAGCCTTGTTGGAGGCAGCACCACAGCCACTGCAGGAAAGCTTCATCGAACGGTTTGGCGCGTTGCAAAAGTGGGAACAGCATCTCCTGGTTGCGTCGCTGGAACGTTTGGCAACCATGATGGATGCTGAGCACCTGGATGCCGCACCGTTGCTCACCTCCAGTGAAGAGGTGCGTTGAGGCTCGACAGGGCAGGGTAGTTGCACTTGCAACTTCCCAGGTCTACAGTTGTTTTTGCACTCGCACCAGATGTGAATCGTTAGGATCTTCCTCAACTGAAAAATCCATAGACCTGCAGAAATCAATCATCTCCCTGTTGTCGCGAAGCACAAAACCTTCCATAACCACTAGGCCCCGGTCACGTGCACAGTCTATCAAGCTACCCATAAGGCGACCGGCGATTCCGTGTTGGCGCCAGTTGTCGGCGACAACAATGGCGAACTCACAACTGACCTTGTCGGGGTTGGTGATGTAGCGTGCGACACCAATTTGGCTTTCGCTTTGCTTGTCTTCAAGCACAGCAATCAGCGCCATCTCCCGATCGTAGTCAATCTGCGTGAAGCGGGCCAGCATCTCGGGAGTGAGTTCCTTCAGGCTGTACATAAATCGCAGGTACCGGGTCGCCGGCGAAAGCTGGCGCACGAACTCTCGTTCGATCTCAGCATCTTCAGGCCGAATTGGCCGTACGACGAGCGTGGTACCGTCCGCCAATAACTCTTTGGAGACAAGCTCGCTGGGGTAAGGGCGAATCGCCATGTGTTGGTAGGCCAGTCGGCCGGCTGGATAGCGCTCAATCACCACACGCGCATCTACCACGACAACGCCACTTTCATTCACCATTAGCGGGTTGATATCGAGTTCCTTGAGTTCAGGCAATTCGCAGGCCATCTCGGACACTCGCAACAGTACCTGCACAACCTCGTCTACGGCGGCAGGCGCCATTCGCCGGAACGCGCCCAGGGTGGTTGCGACGCGCGTCCGCGCGATCATATCTTCCGCCAGCAACTGATTGAGTGGCGGCAGCGCTACTGCGCGATCATGCAATACCTCGGTTGTTGTGCCGCCCGCACCAAATACAATCACCGGGCCGAAAACCGGATCACGGTTGAGTCCTATCAGCAACTCACGGCCATTGGTGTCGTTGTACATTGCTTCTACCACGACGCCGACAATGCTGGCTTCCGGTTTTTGAGCGCTGACGGAGTCGATGATTTCCCGATATGCCTGTTGGACCCCGGCTGCACTGGCAATGCCCAGTCGCACGCCACCAACATCGGATTTGTGGGAAATTTCCGGCGCGTATACTTTCATTACCACCGGGAAACCAATGGATTCTGCCAGTACCAATGCCTCTGTCGGACTGCGCGCCAGCCCTGCGTGTACCGAGGCAATGCGAAACGCGGCGAGCAGCGCCATGGACTCGAGTTCGGTGAGTACAGTTCGCTGTTCCGCAAGAACGCTGTCAATGATCAGCCGCGCACCAGCTACATCCGGTTGTTGATCCATCCGGGTTGGTCCGGGCGTTTGCAACAACAATTGCTGGTTGTGATGGAACGTGGTGAGGTAGGCGAATCCCTCGATAGCGGATTCGGGTGTACGAAAACCGGGCACGTCAGCGTGTGCCAGGTAATCCCGGCCAGGCTGAACCTGGGCTCCGCCCATCCAGCATGTCAACAGTGGTTGCCGGGATTGTTGCCCCAGTTCGGCGACACGTCTTGCGACTTCAAGCGCATCAGTCATCGCCTGTGGTGAAAGGATCACCAGCAGCCCTCCACAATTGGCGTCCTGCTGACAGATCCGAATCGCGTCCTCATAGCGTTGCGCGCTGGCATCGCCGATGATGTCTACAGGGTTGCCATGGGACCAGGTAGCAGGTAACACCGCGTTGAGCCTGGCGACCGTTTCCTCTGTGAGTGATGCCAGCGGGATACCAAGGTCGCTGGCGCGATCACAAGCCACTGCAGCCGGACCACCCCCGTTGGTTACAATGATCAGTTCCTTGCCATTTGCTCTCTGACCGGATTCCAGTACGGTGGCCACACTAAACAAGTCGTTGATGCGAGTGCCCCGCACCACGCCGGCGCGCCGCAATGCCGCATCAAATACATCATCGCTGCCTACCATTGCCCCGGTATGTGACATTACCGCACGGGCCCCGCTTTCATGGCGCCCGACTTTCATGACCATCACCGGCTTGACCCGCGCGGCTGCGCGCAACCCGCTCATGAACGTCCTTGCGTCTTCGATGCCTTCGATGTAAAGCAGAATACTCTCTGTCTGTTTATCGTAGAGGAGGTAATCCAGTACCTCACCAAAACCGATGTCTGCAGAGATGCCCATTGAAATCACGGAGGAAAAGCCGATCTCCTGACTGTAGGCCCAATCGAGTATGGCCGTACACAAAGCACCTGACTGTGACACAAGGGCCAGCTTTCCCGGATAAGCACCACCCTTGTTGAAGGTTGCATTGAATCCGGTCCCAGGGCGCATAATACCGAGGCAGTTGGGTCCGACAAACCGTAAGCCATAGTGGTGCGCGATGGACGTAACCTGGTCTTCGAGTTGTCGCCCTGGACCACCAACCTCACGAAATCCCGCGGACAAAACAACCGCGTTCCGAATCCCGTGCTTGCCACAATCCTCAATGATTCCCGGCACCTCATGTGCGGGAGCCGTTACCACAGCCAGGTCGACAGGTTGATCAATTTCCCTCACGTTACGATAACAGCGTTGCCCTTGTACCGTGTCGTGTGTCGGGTTAACCGGATAGATTTTGCCGCGGAAGCCGCCCTCCAGCATGTTACGTAGCACCACTGCGCCAACGGCGTTCTCGCGTTCGCTGGCGCCGAGCAAGGCAACCGACTCGGGTTCAAACAGGGACTTCAGGTAGTGCTGGTCCATAACGATTCTTCACTTACCCCCGTTGTATGGCGGGGCGTTGCGAGTGGGAAATGACAAAATAGAGCGCGTTCGGACTCGCCGTTGACCAGGATCCGTTGTATAACGGGTCAATGCGACAGACGGCCTATGTTACACATCCATCCTTTCTACTGCATGACATGGGTCAAGGGCACCCGGAGTGTCCAGCGCGGCTACAAGCTATTGACGACCAATTAATCGCTCAGGGTGTCGTCGATTTTCTCTACCAGGTCGAAGCTGCGGCCGCTTCGAGCAAACAGCTTGAGCGAGTTCACGACCACGACTACATTAGCGCTCTTTTTGCGACTTCTCCAGCGACCGGGCTGGTTCAACTGGATGACGACACGCTGATCAACCCTCACAGTCTTGATGCGGCGCTCCATGCAGCGGGTGCCTGCATCGGCGCGGTTGACCTGGTCCTTTCCGGCAGGGTACATAACGCATTTTGCGCTGTACGCCCCCCAGGACACCATGCTGAACGACGGCGTGCAATGGGCTTTTGCCTGTTCAACAACATCGCGGTGGCGGCGGCGCACGCTTTGACCATTGGCACCCTCGAGCGCGTCGCTATCCTGGACTTCGATGTCCACCATGGTAATGGAACCGAGGATATCTTTCAGGGTAATAATCAGGTGCTGTACTGTTCGATCTACCAGCATCCTTTTTATCCTCACGCCGCGTCGGGCAGTGCTGCAGCCAATATCCTTCGCTGCCCACTACCTGCCGGTAGCGATGGCAGGGCGTTCCAGCAAGCGTTGAACGAACAGTGGCTACCGGCACTTCGGCAGTTTCAGCCGCAGATGCTACTGATTTCTGCCGGATTTGATGCCCCACCGACTGGACCCGCTGGCGGACATGCTGCTGGTTGAGCATGATTTTCAGCAAATGACCGAGACGCTGGTGGACTTTGCCGAGCGACATTGCCAGGGGCGTATTGTTTCAGTCCTGGAAGGCGGTTATGACCTTGATGCGCTGGGGCGTAGCGCCTGTGTGCATGTCAGATCGTTGATGGGGCTCTAAGGGCGGCACCCCCCGGTGCTTGCTGTGAAGCCGCCACTAACCCGGGTGGTTAATTACAATCTTGCCGAAATGACCGCCTTTTGCCATGAGTTCAAAAGCCGCCCGGCTATTCTCAAAAGCAAAAATCTGATCAATCACGGGCCGTGTCTGGTGTAGCGTCATCGCGCGAATCATTTGCTCAAACATAAGTCGGCTACCAACAGTAATGCCATGCAGTCTGGCGTTGGAAGCAAAGATTGACGATACGACAACATCTTTAACAAAACCCGACAGCACACCAATGATGTGGATATGGCCGCCCAGTGCCACGGCTTCAATTGATTGTTGGAGAGTGTCGGCACCGCCCACCTCAACGATATGATCTACCCCACGCCCGCCAGTCAACTCTCGTGCCCTGACAGCCCACCTTGGCTCTGATCGGTAATTGATCGTGTGGTCAGCACCCAGCGCAATCGCACGTTCCAGCTTTTCATCTGACGACGAAGTTACTATCACTTCGGCGCCAAACATCTTGGCAAACTGGAGCGCGAAGATAGAAACGCCACCGGTACCCTGAACCAGCACGGTTTCGCCCGCCTTGAGACCACCCTCGTCAACAAGTCCGCGCCATGCAGTCAACGCAGCGCAAGGCAAAGTGGATGCTTCATCAAAGCTCATGAATTGCGGAATGCGCGTCACGCCTTCTTCATTGAGCACCATTTCCTCACGCAGGCAGCCATCAATCGGCCCGCCCAATGCAGAACCAAGGCCCGCTCTCGTCGGCGGTCCTGCAAGCCATTTCTGGAAGAACATACGCGTCACTCGATCCCCGGTTGTTACTCCAGATACAGATGCGCCGAATTCTGTCACAACACCCGCGCCACAGGAATTTGGCACAAGCTCGTTTGCGCCCCTGCCACCCGATGACACTGTCGCCAGATCGCGATAGTTCAGCGAAGTTGCGTGCATACGGATTCGTACATCAAACGGACCGAGTGTCTCCGGGGCTTTTTCTGCCGGTTCAAGATGTTCAATACCTGCTCCACGTATCACCATCGATTTCACTAAATGTTCCTCCTGCGCCTGGGTCGATTGATTGTAGCAGTACCGGAGACATCAATGGATGCCTGCAGTGCATCCGGCTTGCCAGCAGTGCTGTCGACCCGGTATTGGACCGCCACTGGCAGCCTGTTAGTTCCTCCCTGCCTCATTCGAACGCAGTCCTAACGACAGATGGTTGGAGAGTGCGCGAGTTCAATGAGGCACGCCAATGCCTCGCTTGCATAGCCCCGGCCCCAATTTTCAGGATCAATCTCGATACCAACCTCGGCTTCTCCCTCAGGATAGCCAAGGGTTCGAAGGCCAGCACAGCCGATCACATCCGCCTGGTCCGTCAGGGTGATGATCAACTGGTAGTTGAGGCGGACCTTCGCCTGCGCCCAGCCTATGGCAGATGCAATAATTTGCCTTGCACCGGGTTTACTCATTGTAATGATCTTTGCCTTCAATCCTGGCCTTGAGTGGGTCGAGCATTTTGTCGACGGCCTGCATGCGTGGTGAGGTGGCAAATGGTATGTAGGAGCGGAACAGAAATTTTACTGCCTCCTCAGTACGCGGACCGAGCGAGGGGCCTACGTGATCGCCGCCACGGACCAGGTGGTATTCGTGTTTGATACGCTGGTTCCACAGGGTCTGGTGCAGAAACTCGGCACCTTCATACAGCCAGAACTGGTCTTCATCGCCGGCTTCAACGTAAATTTGCAAACCGCTGTTGACAATATTGTCCCGATATTTCACAGCCATGCTGGCGGGATTGTTGTCTGCCCAGAACGCATGATCGATCGGTTTGCCGTAGGCTTTCTCCAGCAGGGCGTCACTGCGCCAAAAGCGGTGTTTTGGCTGCATGTCGGAGAATTTAAGAATGGGTTCGATGCCGGGTTCCAGTGCAGCAACTGCGCCAAATTTCCCAGGGTGTCGAAACGCCATGCGAAGTGAACCCATGCCGCCCATGGAGGCGCCAGTGAGAAAAACGCGTTTGGGATCGCGGCTGATTGGATAAGTGGCACGCAGGTGTTCTATAAATGGTCCGGTCACAAAGTCTTCCCAGTGTTCACTACCATCCTTGAAGTTCATGTAGAAACCCCGTTCGGTGACCGAAGGCATGGCGATGATGGCCGGCGGAATATCACCCGCTGCCCACAGGCGATCGAATAGCGGTTGCTGGGAGACGAGCCGATCTCTTGATCCACCGCCGCCATGAAGATTCAGTACCAGCGGCAGGTCTTTCATATCCTTGTAGCCTTTTGGCGCTATCACGGCGTACTCGACCGGGCTGGGCACTATGTCTGATTCAACTTCGGCTTTGATAAGGTCACTTGCCATAACAGAACTCCAGGTGAAACAGGTCAGAATGAGCAGCAGGCTGGGCAGAAGGCGGCTGATACCATATTCTTGGGTTTTTACAGTTTTGTTCACGTTAACTCCCTCTCTGGTGGTGTGGGTAATCTAGTCCAGAAAACAAGGTGGAAGTAAAGATGCCTGTTTGGCCATGAGTATTGCGTTGATTCTTTCTGGCGGCGGCGCGCGCGCGGCCTACCAGGTGGGAGTGCTGAACGCTGTTGCGGAAATATTGCAGGCGCCCGAGAAAAATCCGTTCCAGATTATCTGCGGTACGTCTGCGGGCGCAATTAATGCGTCTCTACTGGCGTGTGAGAGCGATCGTTTCACGGATGCCAGCAACCTGCTCGATCACCTGTGGCGAGGGCTGGACTCAGAGGACGTACATGAACTGGGTGTTTACGCGGTACTGGAGTCAGTATTCACGCTGTTTGCCTCGTTCTTTCACAGCGGCTATCTGAAAGATGACCCCTGGTCGCTATTGGAAAATGGCCCGTTACGCGAGTTGCTTGGCCGGGTGGTTCGCTTCGAGCGGTTGTCCGAACGCATCAAGCAGGGAGACCTGGAGGCGCTCACGATTACTGCGTTGGGGTATTCCAGTGGAGCATCTTTAAGCTTTTATGAAGCGAGTCCGGATCATCGTCCCTGGCGCAGGCACCGTCGCATTGGTGTGCCGACCATACTTCAACTTGATCACCTGATGGCCTCGGCGGCTATTCCGGGCATTTACCCGGCGGTGAAAATCCATCGTGAATATTTTGGCGATGGAGCAATCAGGCAGTCAGCGCCGCTGAGTCCGGCGTTGCACCTTGGCGCACGGAAACTTTTTGTTGTTGGAGTCAGCCACAACCCGGATGAAAGCGTGGACGCCAGGTTCGCCGCAGAACATACGCCATCCGTCGCGCAGATGACATCACAGCTTTTCAATCGCTCGTTTATTGATGCATTGGAAGACGATATGGAGCGGTTGCTTCGAATAAATCGTATCGTCGCTAAACTGAGTGAGGCAGAATGCGCAGAACTGAATCTGTACAAGGTAGATGTCATGTCTATATCACCGTCGCGACCGTTTGACGAGATCGCCGCAGCACACATCGATGCTCTGCCTCGATCCATGCGTTTTCTGTTCCGAACGCTGGGAGCAACGCGTTCAGGTGGCGGCGCCAGCCTTGCCAGCTACCTGCTGTTTGAAGCGCCATTTATCTCAGAGCTCATTGATTGTGGCTACCAGGATGCAATGGCACAGCGCGATGAGATCAAGACTTTTCTGGCGGCAACTTCATGACCTCCCAAGAAAAAGTTCTACTGATTGATCTGTGCGGTACCCTGGTGGACGCCAATACAACGTTTGGCTTCCTCGAGTCATACCTGCAGGCAGATCTGTCTTACCAACAGTTCCGGGATCGATACCGGTCTTATGCCTCACGCGTATTGAACCGACTGCTACCCGGAGATCGGCGCAGAAGTGCCGCAATTCAATTGTTGGCGGATCACCAGCGTGCAGACCTTGATGCCGCCGCGAGGGACTATCTGGCTTCTGTCAGGGTAATTGACGACGTGGCTGCACGCGTTGCAGCGTTGTCCAAAGTGCATGACCGAACCTTGCTACTTTCGAGTTCCCTGGACTTTATTGTTGCTGCAGCCTGCCACCAGTTCGGATTTGATGGATGGCATGCGACAACGCTCGATTATGTTGATGATGTCTGTACGGGACGGGTTGTTGACGACCTGCTTGGTACCAAGGATCACATTATTCGCGATGAATATTCGCAGGCCATCTGCACGCTGATCACCGACAACCGTTCTGATGCTAACTGCATCAAGGTCGTTGATCGCTTTGTTGCAGTTGGTGATGCCACTGACGCCCCTTCACTCGGCTATTGGTCTGGCAAGGTGGAAGACATTGTTGCCTGGAAACAGTAATCGCCGACGGATCTTTTTTGTCCCACTGGCCTACCTGTTTGCCACAAGACTTCAAGGCCGATTGGGTGTTCTCTCCTGGGTCTGTATATATCCTGTCCCAATTTTGCTGTCGGTTACGCTCTTTGGACACGGTCAGTTGGAATCATCCAGCGTACTCGCTGTGCTCCTTGCGATGCTCGCCACCTATGGCCTCTACGAATTGGGTTATATGGATAACGATGTGGTCACGGTGCGCCGTGAAGCTGCGCCAACCCATCGGCTGTCCAGCACCGAGCAAGGGTTTTATGAAGAAAGGTATGCTGTCATTGTGGGGCTCCGGCTGCTGTTTGTTGGTGTCTGTGCATTAGGCGTGGTACTGCTGGTTCAAGCCAATAGCGCAGGTGAGTATCTGTTCCTGGGTGGGTTGGCTGTTATCGCGATTGCCTTTCAGATTTATAACGGGACGCGTGGGCGCATTAATCTGCCATTACAGCTGGTGTTGGTGAGCGCGCGATTCTGTTTGCCTGGCGCTGTGGCAATCTATTGGGGACACGTTAGCTATCTGCTTGTGATGTTGCTCTGCTTTCCGTTGCCAAACTTGCTTGAAAGAAGCGGTGAGCCACGTTATCGCCTGGTCTTTTTGACAATGCTCCATACCCATCGGCACGGTTTTCGCGTCGTGTACTACCTCCTGTTAACGTTGGGTTTTGCTGCGTTGCTGCAAGTGGGTGAGTTGGACAAGGCTGCGCTGCTGCTTGCTGCCTACTTCCTGGTCTATCGCACGGCGACGTTTGTGGTTACGCTTACGCGAGGTGGTACTGACGATGGTACTGAAGACGGTACGGAGACTGGTTAATGGAACTTCAACACCATGTAGATGAAATCAGGGAGCAGGGCTTTACGGTCTTGCCGAGTTTGCTGTCACCTGCCGATGTCAGGGTGCTAAAGACCGCACTTGAGCCCTTTCTTCAGCGCCAGCACATGGGGCGCAATAACTTCGAAGGTTTCATTACCGAACGCGTCTATGCGCTGCTGGCAAAAGACCCTGCTTTTGCCACGATCATTGAACATCCGGCAATCCTCTCTATAGTCAGCGAGTTTCTTGCGCCCAATTTTTTGTTGTCAGCGGCGCTTGCGATCAACATACACGCGGATGAAACGCCGCAGCCTTTTCACAGCGATGCGACATTGCCAAATGCACCCCATGATACGACCAGCGGCATCAGTACACTGTGGGCGCTGGATGAGTTTACTGAAGATAACGGTGCAACTGAGGTGATTCCCGGCAGTCATCGATGGGTTGATGAGAAGCCGGGCGAGGATGATTGTCGGGCGGTGAAAGCGCTGATGCCGGCGGGGTCTGTCATGGTGTTTCACGGTTCTCTTTTTCATCGGGGTGGTGCAAACCATTCTGGCGCGCCCCGGCTTGCGATCACGCCACAGTATTGCCAGCCCTGGCTGAGACAGATTGAGAACATGGTGCTGGCAGTTCCGCCAGAGATTGCCTCAACGCTCTCGCCACAATTGCAGGCGATGCTGGGTTACAGCATCCGGGAACCAGGCTTTATGGGATATGTCGATGGCATGCATCCGAGGCGTGTGCTCGATCCAGGTTACCGGGGGCGCAAGGCTCGCGGACTGCCGTCCTGAATACTTTTAACAGATTGAGATGATGAGATGGAACTTTACGAGGCGATGAGTAGCCTGCGGGCCGTCCGGCGACTAAAGCCTGACGCCGTGCCGGAAGTTGTGCTGGAACGCGTACTGCAGGCAGCGGCCTGGGCCCCAACCGGCGGGAACGTACAACCATTCAGGATCGTGGCGGTACAGGAGACGAGTCTCAAACAGGAGATTGGCACCTGGTACCACACTGAGTGGCACAAATATTCGCAGGGTCACCGGGGCGCACTTGCGTCCATGCCACAAGACCTGGCGCAAAGTACGGGCAAGATGCTGAAGGCCGGTGATTATCTTGCAGATCACATGGGGGAAGCCCCGGTGATACTGATCTTCTGTTTTAATCCGGCGGCCATGGCGATCACCGATGCGAATCTGGATCGCCCGTCAGTTGTGGGCGGTGGCTCGGTCTACACCGCGGTCCAGAATGTACTGCTGGCGTGCCGGGAAGAAGGGCTTGGCTGTGTACTGACGACCCTGCTGTGTTTCCGCGAACCTGAAATCAAAGCGCTGCTCGACATTCCCGAGGGATGGGGTACCTGCGCGCACATTCCAGTGGGCTACCCGGTCTTGAAGGGGCATGGACCGATATCGAGGCGTCCTGTGGACAAGCTGGTTTATCGAGACCGGTGGAATAGTAGCTGGTAGTCCAGTGGTTTAATGGGCAGTTAGCAAGATGAGTACAATTGGTTGTGCAAGCGATCCTGGCCTATGGAAGTGCCCTGAAGAAACCGATGACAAAACCAACGCTCTTTATTTTTGCTGGTCTTCCCGGTTCGGGTAAGTCCACTATCGCCAAACTACTGGCCGCAGAAGTAGATGGGGTCTATCTGCGAATTGATACCATTGAACAGGCCCTGCGTGACCTTTGTGATCTGACCGTGGAAGGCGAAGGATACCGGCTTGCCTACAGGTTGGCAGCGGACAATCTGGAGATTGGACGTAATGTCATTGTAGATTCGGTTAACCCCATCAAGTTGACTAGAGACGAATGGGAA
>CAYGNA010000089.1:0-11807 GCA_964351065.1 uncultured Pseudomonadales bacterium | reverse complement strand
TGATCTTTTGCAGTTTGTTTTGTCGAACGTTTTCAATTGCGGCAGACTCAACGTTATGAGCCGACCCAATTTCCTGATCTTTATGCCAGACCAACTGCGCGCCGACTGCGTTGGCGCTTTTGGTAACCCGGTCGTCAAGACGCCTAACATCGATGCACTGGCAGCACGTGGTACTCGCTTTCAGAATGCCTATGCCAATCACCCAGTGTGCGGGCCCTCACGGGTAAACCTGATGACAGGCTGGTATCCGCACACGCGAGGCCACCGTACCCTGACCCATGCCGTTCAGCCGCACGAACCCAACCTGTTGAAGTATCTTAAAGATGGCGGATATCACGTTGCCTGGGCCGGCGCGCGCGGCGATGTGTTTGCTCCGGGCGTGACAGAAGCGTCAACCCATTTCTGCGGCTGGACGGTTAAACCCAGCCAAATGGGTATGGGGCCACAGTACGAGGTTGGCTCAGCGCTATACGACGCTTTCTATCACGGCAAACGCCCGGGCAATGAGACCTGGATTGACTTTGATGAAGCCGCGACGCAAACCGCACTGGAATGGCTGGACGGCGATCCCAAAGGGCCGTTCTGTCTATGGGTTCCACTGATTTTTCCGCATCTGCCATTTGAGGTTGAAGACCCCTGGTATTCAATGTATTCGCCAGCGCAGATGCCAGACCGGATTGCCACAAAAGGGGTCGGCAAACCCCTGTTTCACGAGGCCATCCGGCAAAAACTGGGCACTGACCGGATCAGCGAGACACAGTGGCAGGAAATTATCCGCGTGTACTACGGCATGATCTCCCGGGTTGATTATCAGCTCGGACAAATAGTCTCCCAGCTCGAGAAGATCGGCCAGTTGGACAATACGGTGATTCTGTTTTTTACCGATCACGGCGAGTATCTGGGAGATTTTGGTCTTGTAGAAAAGTGGCCGTCTGGCCTCGACAACTGCCTGCTGCAAAACCCCCTGATCATGGCCGGCCCCGGTATTCGTGAGGGCACAACGGCTCGCACCTTTGCAGAGATGGTTGATATTCTGCCAACGCTGCTTGAACTGGCAGATATCAAGGTGTCCCATACCCACTTTGGCAGGTCACTGGTGCCGGCACTTGGCGACCCTGAAAAAGTGATCCGCCACTGCGCTTATGCAGAAGGCGGCTTTGCGCAAAACGAGATCGACCTGCTGGAGCGCGCCGGCGGCGAGTATGCCAAGAAAGCCGCGCTGCAGCATGAACAGCCCCTTGTTGTGGGCAAGGCGATTGTGCGACGAGACATCGACTACACCTTCGTGCATCGACTCTACGAAAGTGATGAACTCTACGACCGTCGCGTTGATCCCAACGAAACCAATAACCTGATCGATCAGGACAAACTTGCGCCGTTAATATCAGGATTGCGCGGCGAGGTGCTTGACTGGCTATTTGAGTCGGCGGACGTCATCCCGTGGGACGCTGACCCCAGATTTCCCAAAGTTCCCCAGGGCCAACACGCGAACTTCGAACCGGAGTAATAGAGCGTGGAGCCACTCACGATCCTGCTTGCCTTTTTCGCCGGACTGATCTTTCGCCGATTCGGTTTCCCGCCGTTGCCGGGTTATCTGATTGCCGGTTTTGCGTCGCATGCTTTTGGCCTCGGGGAAATCAGCATTATCAGCGCCATTGCTGACATTGGTGTGATCCTGCTGCTATTTACCATCGGACTCAAACTCCAGGTGCGTGAACTCGCGGCCCCCCAGATCTGGGGTGTGACCGCACTGCACCTGCTCATAGCTATTCCCCTGACAACCGTGGTCATTATCCTGGCTGGCTGGCTAATCCCGAGCCTGGCGCTACCCAACACAACATCAGCCTGGACACTTGCCCTCGCCCTCGGATTTTCAAGTACCGTTTTTGCCGTCAAGATGTTCGAAGACAGGGGAGAGTCCTCTTCACTGCACGCCAATCTCGCGATTGGTGTACTTGTGATACAGGACATCATTGCGGTGATTTACCTGGTTCTGGCAGCAGAGGCACCGCCCCATCCAGCGGCCCTGCTCCTGCTCGCCCTGCCGCTTATCCGCCCACTGCTGACGCGAGTAATTGCGGCTGCGGGCCACGGCGAACTATTGACACTGTTCGGCGTGGGACTGGCACTGGGAGCGGGAGAACTGTTTGAACTCGTTCATCTAAAAGCAGGCCTCGGTGCGCTCGTAGCCGGCATCATCATGGCCAACACTGCAAAGTCTAAAGAACTGTATAACGCGATGATCAGCCTGAAAGATATTTTCCTGATCGGATTTTTCCTGCAGGTTGGATATTACGGCCTGCCATCGTTCCAGATGTTCCTGGTTGCGGTAGCGCTCAGCCTGCTTATTTTCCTTCGTCCTCTTATCTACTACTTCCTGTTTATCGCATTCCGGCTACGCGCTCGCACCTCGCTGTTAGCTGGTCTTTCACTGTTCAACTACAGCGAATTTGGGCTAATCGTTGCAGCGATCGCAGTCACCCAGGGTATCCTTCCCCATGAATGGCTTACCACAATTGCGCTGGCGATTTCGCTTTCTTTCTTTATTGCCACGCCCTTTAACTCCAATGTGCACACTATCTATAGCCACTACCGCGACTGGCTCCACCGCTTCGAACGGGGCCGCCGCCTGCCGGTAGAGGTCCCTGCGGATCTGGGTGACGCAACCATTGTAGTACTGGGCATGGGACGGGTCGGCAAAGGCGCTTATGAGTACCTGCAGGCGGTCTATCCAGGAAAAATTGTAGGTGTTGAAGAAAACCTCGGCCGGTTAACTCAGCACCGGGTGGATGGCTACAATTGTGTGCACGGCGATGCCAGCGACTACGACTTCTGGGACAGCGCCAAGCTAAACTCACGCCTGCTTGTACTCGTTAGCCTGACCAATCACAGTGAAAATCTCACGGTTGTCCATCTGGCACGGCAGTTCAATTTTGCCAATACACTAGCCGTTGTATCCCGGTATCCGGACGAGGCGATAGAACTGGAGTCGTTGGGCTGTATCAGCTTTAACCTGTACGCTGAAGCAGGGCATGGCTTCGCGGAACACGTCATGCAACAGATGGCGGAATCTACAAAGCCTGCTTAAAACCCCTGACAATTGCTGCCAGTAGCTACTTTGACGCCATGAATGCGCGCCACCCACCCATGCTTGTGATGTCTTTGGCACCCTCAATACCACAGGGTTCGCAAATGAAGCCAGTCACCCACTCACCGCTGGCCAGTTCCAGCCGACCAAGGCCGAGAGGTGCAGGTATGCCCGCAAGAAAACTGCCCACGTGAGCCAGCGGCCTTTCAAAAACCTCTACTTCAATCGCTGCCCCATCGCCCGCCCTGACCAGTCCCGGCCGAAACGGAGGCCCCCCGGGCAGCGCAAAAAGCTTGTAGGCCGGTGCCGTGCTCGTCACTTCCCGGAGCCGCGCGCCTCGTTCTGAAAGCTGACCATTCAAGGGCATCCCCGTCAGGTGCGCACCGCACACGGCAATGGCAAGGGTGTCAGTTGGATCAGGTGTTGCTAGCGGTTCATTCATTAAAGCTCCAGTTGCGCCCAGCCGGCGCGGTTCCGTTGACAGTAGTTTGCGGGCAGCAGCAAGCAGTCGCGCATCACTCATTGCGTCACCAATCAGCGTGACACCAAAAGGTAGCCCCACATTCGTGAACCCTGCTGGCAGAGCAACGCCACAAAGATCAAGCAGGTTCATGAAATTGGTATAGTGGCCGAGCCTGGCATTTCGCACCAATGGGTCTGCCTCTATCTCAGCCAGGGTAAAATGCGTTGGCGTCGTCGGTACAAGCACTGCATCAACATCCCGGAAGAGCGCGTCTGCAAACCGGCGATGGGCTGCCAGCGCATAGGCTCCCTTAAAATAGTCGAGCGCTGAAATGGAGTCTGCCGGCTCCAGGATAGCCCGGATTTCGGGTCGCAGCACATCTGGCACCTGGTTCATCAGTTCACCCACAGCAAGGCGTCGCTCAGCAACCCAAGCCCCCTCGTAAAGTAGTCTTGCGGCGGCCAACAACGGTGAGATGTCCACCTCGACCAGTTCAAAGCCGGTGTTTCCCGCGAGCCTGACCGCAGCCGCAAACAGTTGCTGGTACTCATCGTCACCAAAAAACTCAAGGTCAGGGGCTGTCGGGACACCGATCCGTTTAACCGGGGTGCTTAACATTGACGCGACAGGCACGCGCGCATAACAGTCAGCAGCATCATAGGCGACGGCTTGCTGCATGACAGTTTCAGCATCCAGTACTGTCAGCGCGAACACGCTCACCGCGTCAAGCGTTCTACAGGCGGGAACAACGCCTGTGGCAGACAACAATCCGCGGGTCGGTTTGTAGCCCACCAGGTTGTTAAATGCGGCTGGCACGCGGCCAGAACCCGCAGTATCCGTGCCAAGCGCAAAAGAGACCTGGCCCAGCGCCACAGCGACAGCACTACCCGCGCTGGAGCCACCACTGATATAGCGCTCGTCAAAGGCATTTCTGACAGCACCGTAAGGTGAGCGAGTGCCCACCAGTCCTGTAGCAAACTGATCAAGATTGGTTTTGCCAATAGGAATGGCACCGGCTGCAATCAACTGATCTACTACAAAGGCAGAAGTTTCAGGCACATACTCAAACGCTGGACAGGCCGCTGTTGTTGGCACCCCGGCAAGATCAATGTTGTCTTTAATCGCAAACGGAATACCAAACAGCGGCAGATGCTGCGCGTCGGGTTCTTTGAGTCGCGCGAGTAAGGGGGCGAGTTCCGCCATGGAGAGCACGTGTATCCAGACCGGATTGTCTGATTGAGCCTTGATGCGCGCGTGCACTTCCCTGACCAGGTCCAGCGGGTCGAGTCCGGCGCGGTAAGATTGCCGAAGATCACTGATAGACATCGAGATTGACGTAGTCAAGACAAGGACTCCATGACTGCAAGACGCTGCCCAGCCAGCACTTGCTGGCCTGGCTTGACAAGGAAATCAATGATTTTTCCAGGTACCGGGCATTGCACTGGCAGTTCCATCTTCATCGACTCGAGCACCATCAGCGTGTCACCATCGCTGATCACGTCACCTACATCTGCCCGCAGTTGCCACACATTGCCTGACACCTGGCTCAACACGGCCACCTGGCCTGCGGGTAATGGCGCCTCGTCATCAGACGGGGATGGAATCGCAGGCGCTTCTTCAAAGGACAGTAGTCCTTCCTGTTTCCACTGCGACAGTTCAGCGGCAAACGCCGCTTCCCGTGTCTGCCGGAATTCGCCAATTTGCGCCTCATGCTGCGATACAAAAGCCCGATGATCCTTAAGACTAAAGGTGGTCTCTTCTATCTCAGGGGTGAACCGGCCGCGGATAAACGCCTCCCTTGTTGCCAACAACTCATCAGCCTCTACCGGATAAAATCGAATCTGGTCAAAGAATCTGAGCAGCCATGGCAGTTCAAAAACATTCGTCTTTCTATACCGATTCCACATCTGGATCGTGCGCCCAACAAACTGGTAACCACCAGGGCCTTCCATCCCGTAAATGCAGAGGTAGGCACCACCGATCCCCACCGAGTTTTCGGCCGTCCAGGTACGTGCCGGGTTGTACTTGGTCGTGACAAGTCGCTGGCCGGGATCAAGCGGTGTCGCAACCGGTGCTCCGAGGTAAACATCGCCGAGGCCAAGTACGAGATAACTCGCATCAAACACAATACGACGCACCGCATCGACGTCATCAAGACCATTGATTCGACGGATAAACTCGAGGTTAGAGGGGCCCCAGGGTGCGTCCGGTCGCACCAGGCGCAGGTATTTGTCGATGGCTTCCTGGCAGGCGGGATCGTCGAAGGAGAGGGGTAAATGCACGACCCGCGCTGGCACCTCGATATCTTCGATGGAACCCAGTCTGCGATCCATCTCCTGGATGAACGCCAACAGATCCTCAAGCGAACAAATTTCTGGCACGTAGTGGACCTGGAGAGAGCGAATCCCTGGTGTCATCTCCAGCATGCCATCCAGCTGGTTTTCTGCCATGAGCGCCTGCAGCGCATGAATGAAAAAACGCAGGCCCACATCCAGCACCTGTTCACCAATTTCAATGAGGAGGTAGTCATCCCCGCTGCAGCGGTACACCATCTCAAGGCGGGGGTCGGCTACGCTGTGATGACGCAGCAGGACCGCATCTGCCAGGGGCGCAACCATCGGCGCAGGCAATAAAAACGGCAGTTGAACACCGCCCTGCCCAACTGAATCGAGAAAAGCCTCTGTAACCTTGTTAGCTTCAAGTGCGTCACTAATTGAAACGGGAACAAACTGAACCTGATCGCCCGGCTTTAGCTGCCCGAGTTTCCACCGATCTGCCCTGATCACGGTGGCTGGACAAACAAACCCACCGAGTGATGGTCCGTCCGGGCCAAGGATAACCGGCATATCACCCGTAAAATCGATGGCGCCTATCGCATAGGCGTTGTCATGAATATTGCTGGGGTGAAGTCCCGCTTCGCCGCCGTTTTCCCTTGCCCAGGTGGGGCGCGGTCCAATCAGACGAACCCCGGTGCGACTGGAGTTAAAGTGAACCTCGTAGGGCGTACCAAACAGATCCCTGATATCAGACTCAGTAAAAAAATCTGGCGCGCCATGCGGGCCATAGATAACGCGTAGCAACCACGGATCGCCTGCCGCTGGCATTGCGACAGAGACGTTTCGCGCCGCCGATTCTCTTGTAGCGCGACCCTGTTCGATATGCAGTACATCACCGCCACGCAGGGCACGACCACAATGGCCACCAAATTGACCCAACGTAAACGTGGCAGCTGACCCCAGGTAATCGGCACACAAAATCCCGCCAGCGACCAACAGGTAACCTCGAAGCCCAGCGCCCTGCGCCTGGCCAATGACAAGACGCGACCCGGCAGTCGCGAGGTAGACTCGTCCTGTCTCAACAGGCGTACCATCCAGACTCGCCTGCATATCCGCACCGGTCAGCACAAACCGTATCGGCGTACCAATTTCAAGATCTGGCCCCTGCACAGTCATTTCAAGCCCCGGGGAAGTTTCGACATTGCCGAGGAGCGCATTACCCAATCGAAAAGAAAGCGCATCGAATGGCCCCGATGGAGGAACGCCCACATGCCAGTAACCCACCCGGCCCGGATAATCCTGAATAGTGGTCATGGTACCGGGCGCCAACACCCTGATGGTGTCGGTCCCCGGCTTGATCTGACTCAGCATGCTCGTATGCAGCGTACCCAGCACAAACTCGGGTGTTTCAAGCACATCAACCAGGTAACCCAGGTTGGTTTCGGTGCCAAACAATGTCGTCTTGCCCAGTGCCTCGCGCAGGCCCAGGCGAGCGGCATTGCGATCCTCGCCGTGATAAATCACTTTTGCAATCATTGGGTCGAAGCTGGGCGAAATCTGGGTGCCAGGTACAACCCAGTAATCAACCCGGGTGTGGACATCATTTTGTGCAAACGTGGCCTCGGTCAGCAGTCCGGGTGCGGGCCTGAAATCCTGCGCAGGGTCCTCCGCATAAATTCTCGCCTGCATGGCGTGACCCCTCGGCGCAAGCTGCGCACGCAACGTATCCAGTGGCGGCAGTTCGCCTTCCGCAAGCTGGATCATCCAGCGAACCAGATCAATGCCGTACACCATTTCCGTCACGCCATGCTCAACCTGAAGCCGCGTATTCACCTCAAGAAAGTAGGCTTCGCCGCGCGTTTCATCAAAAACAAACTCGACGGTACCGGCGCTGCGATAGTTGACGGCCGCCAGCAGTTCTTCTGCAGACGAGGCAAGTCGGGCGCGTAGTTCGAGCGATAACCCCGGCGCCGGACACTCTTCAATAACCTTCTGCTGACGTCGCTGGGCAGAACAGTCGCGATCACCAATTGCTATCACCTTGCCCGCCCCGTCACCGATGACCTGCACCTCCACGTGCCTGGCTCTGGCAACGTAACGCTCGAGAAATACGCCACCGTCACCAAAATTCCCCAGTGCAAGGCGCTTGACCGCATCGAAGGCAGCAGCGAGTGCCGCCGCATCGTCACAAACCCGCATGCCAATTCCACCACCACCCGCGGTACTTTTGAGAATAACCGGATAGCCAATGGTCTCTGCCGCAGCTAGTGCAGCAGTTGCGTCACTGAGCAGTCCGCTACCCGGCAACATCGGCACGCCAGTGGCCGCCGCGAGTTCGCGCGCGCTGTGCTTTAGACCAAAAATACTGATGTGTTCACTGGTTGGTCCCAGAAATCGAATTCCCGCTTGCGCGCAGCGCGCTTCAAAAGCCGTATTCTCAGAGAGAAAACCATAACCAGGATGAATAGCGTCAGCACCTGACCGAAGCGCAATGCTGATCAGCTTGTCCTGGTTCAGATAGGTATCAGACACCGGCCCGGTGCCGAGGCAATGCGCTTCATCCGCCAGGTCAATGTGCCTGGAATCAATGTCTTCGCTGGCGTACACGGCTACGCTGACTTTACCCATGTCGCGTACAGTTCGTGCGATACGCACCGCAATTGCACCCCGATTGGCAATCAGCACCTTGTTTATGGGCTTCTTGACTTGCTCTAGAGTTTCCATTGGTTACCTGCTACCGCTCCAGATCATTACCTCAACTGGCGTAGGGTTATAGGCGTTACAAGGGTTGTTCAGTTGCGGACAATTGGAAATCAGCACAATGCTGTCCATGTGTGCAACCAACTCAACGTACTTGCCCGCGTCGCTAATACCATCTTCAAAGGTCAACCCGCCTGAACTGGTTACCGGTACATTCATAAAGAAGTTAATGTTATGAGTAATATCCCGTTTTCCCATGCCAAACTCATCGCGCTCCGCGAGCGCCAGTAGCCAGCTGTCACGACAGGAGTGCATACACTTTTTCTCCAGTGCGTATCGCACCGTGTTGCTCTCGGATGCACAGGCTCCACCAAGCGTATCGTGTCGCCCACAGGTGTCCGCCACAATCTCCAGCATCACATTACATTCCGTTGACAGCAGGCGACTGCCCGCAGTGAGGTAAACATTGCCCTGTTCCCTGATCGTGTCGGTTGCACTGTAGCGCTCGGTTGGATCGGCCGCGCTGTAAAAGAGCGTGTCCACTGCCTGGTTTCCTTCAAGGTCAAGTATGCGAAAAACGTCACCCTTTTTTAGAACGTGCAACCAAAAGTCCCCGGCAGCAATGACATGCCGAAGATCAGCGTCCGCCACCTCGAACTGACTTTCCCTGATCATGATTCACCTCCTGCCCGGTAAAGCGCCGTATTCTGAAAAGCCCTTTCATTCTCGGGTCGGGATATGCGCGCCGGGTCATTTTCCGCCGCTGGCCCGGTTCGTCTTATCTCATAACAAACCGGCTTCGCTGGATAATCCGTCGACGGGTTCATGGGGTGTGGGCAAGTATGGAACACGACGATGGCATCCATCTCGAACCGCAACTCGACGGCAGATCCCGCTGCTGGTTCCTCGCCCCAGGTGAGGTTCCCCTCAGCGTCGGTTTCGATACGCGTGAACAGGTTCAGGTTCGCCGCCAGGTCCTTCTTGCCCAGCCCATACTTACCAAGCTCAATCAGGAAACTGTCGTAGCCGTTGCGATAGTACTCATTCCGGGACACCTGGTAGCTGGTTTTGCCCCAGCGGCTCTCCACAATTTTCCGATTGCAGGTGCCGGTTGCCGTATCATGCCAACCGGCGGTATCCAGCGTGATGGAGCACATCACGCGACCCATGTCCGAGTAGAGGCAGTGGCCGCTCGTCAGGCGAAAAGTATGCTGACCTTTCAGGGTATCAGGCATGTTGTACCGCTCAAGGGTATTCTCGGGGTTATAGAGCAACATTCCGACATTCGCCCCACCCTCAACATCAATCAGTCGCAGCGCCATGCCAGCCCGCATTCGCATTGACCAATGGCGTCCGCCTGGCAGTGTGTCTGTGTATATGACTTCGTTGTCCATCATTAATCCGTCTGTTCCTGGTTTCTCTTAAGGTAACATCGCAGGGCTTGGGCGCTCGACGCTGTTCTGTATGCCAAGCAGGGCATAGAGTTTTCCACCAAGCGCCAGCGAAGTAAAAACCACCAGTGAAAACCCCATATACAGTACCGTACCTACCGACAGGGTTGGCGTAAATCCATAGCGCTGGGAGTTAAAGACCTTCACCGGCAACGTCTCAAGTGAAAAGCTTCCCAGCAGGAAGGCCAGCACGTATTCGTTCATCGATATAATCATTGCGAAGAGTGCCCCGGTCAGGATATAGGGCCGCACCATAGGCACAAGGACCATGGGGAGCATTTGTGTCTCTGTGATGCCAAATGTTCTCGCTGCCTCAATCTGCTCACGCTGAACCAGCGAAAATCCAAGATTAATGGTCACGAGTGGCACAGCCACAATGGCAGCAGCGTGTCCAACGACAATTGCCGCCACAGTGCCAAGCCAGCCGAGCGCACCTACAACTAACGACAAGGCTACAGCAAACACAATGCCCGGTAGAATAAATGGTGCCATCATGGAGCGATAAATCAATTGATTCATGTTCGATTGCCGCCGCCACAGCAGGTAGCAGACAACCGTCGCCAGCGTTGTGGATACTAGTGATGCACAAACTGCAATCACAAGGCTAGTCTCCAGCGCGCCCGTCCAGGCAGGGTCATCAAAGAAAGCTTTGTACCAGGTAAACCCGGGATTTTCCGGTGGAAACACCATCTGCCTGGTCCCATTCAGCGAGGACGCTGTGACAACCACAATCGGTAGATAGAGGAAGACTGCAAACAGGGTCAGTAGTGCCGCTTTTATCCTGGCCATCAGTAACCCCCGGTATCATGCCTGGTTTCGCGACCCAGCAGCGCAAAAACAAACAGGGCACAGACTGCAACAGCAAGCAGCATAAGCGACATGGTCACCGCTAACGGTACGTTGAAGCTGCTCACGAAGTCAGCGATAAAAACCGAATACATCCAGTCAGACGGCCGTCCAAGTTGCTGGGAAACCACAAACCCGCCGATATTCAGCAAGAAGCACAACATTGCTGTCCGGGTCACCGGCTCCCGGATTGCCGGCAGTGTCACAAAGATTGCGGCCCGCCATGATGACAGCCCCATGGTTCGGGCAACCTCGCGTAGTGCAGGGTCAAGCCTGGTGAAAGCCGGGAACAGGATGATGATCGCAACGGGCAAGGTGTAATAAACCAGTACAACAAGCATGGCCCCAAGGCCAGGCCACCAGGATTCTTCGCCACTCACAAGCCCCAGCAGCGCCAGCCACCCTGGCAAACCCGTACTCTTGGAAAGCAATATTTGCCAGGCGTAAACCGCCAGTACTTCCGACAGCGCAAGACTCGAAAAGAGCGCAACCAGCCAGGTTGTCCGCCAAAAATGACCAAGCTCAAGTATCAGGAACGTAAATGGAACTGCAAGGCCAAGTGTTACCAGGGTGACGCCAAGCGCAACGCAGAGCGTGTAAAACATACGCCCCACATAAAAACTGTCACCAAACAATTCCCGGAAATTGTCGAGGCGCAAATCCCAGCTGAACATGCCTGCAGCATCGTTCTGGGCGAAGGCAGCCAGCAGCAGGAACACAAACGGTAAAATGCTGACGAGTATCAGGTACACAATCAGTGGCGGGTACAGCAAGTGGGAAAAATGAAAGCGAAACTTCATGCTGGCATCTTGCTGATAGAACCACTGACAGTGACACCGCCGGAGGCATCATCATTGCGCAGGAAGATATGACAGCGCTCCAGATCGAGCCCGCAATGTACCTCTTTCATCTCTGCACGCTGCCCCCAGCCATTGCTCAGCCAGAATGTCTGGTCGCCCCGACGGCCACGCCACTCATCAAAG
>CAYGNA010000088.1:3283-12126 GCA_964351065.1 uncultured Pseudomonadales bacterium | reverse complement strand
ATGCGGCACTTGTCTTGAGCGCTTCAAAACCAGGCAGCAGTTCACAGTTGCCTGTTATCCGCTGGTTGGCTCGCAGGGATGTAATGAATGTGGCAAACAGCGAGCGATCAAAAAACTCGGGCGAATTGATGCCGTAAATTGCAGATAGCTGGCGCGCTGTTGCTGCGGCATCTGCTTCAACTTCTTTGACACTTGCGCGGCGATTGTTTTCCAGCAGGGTTGCAACAACAAAAAAGCGCTCAAGCGTTGGCTGTACTATTTCTGCGAACTCGGAGAGACAGGCAAAAGACTCGCTGGTTGGTGCAGGTATCGACAATTGGTCCCCCGCGCGCTGAACGAGTGCCATTTCTACCAGCAGGTCAATATAGTCTTCACAGACGGCATCAATATTGTCCGGCTCCCAGGGCAGGAAAAATTCGTTCCTGATGTATGGGTAGAGGGTTCTGCAGATTTCGTGAACACCCTGCACCGCGACAGACTCCTGGGTTCTGATAATGCGAGCGATCAGTGATGGCAACATAAAAACATGGGCGGTGTTGTTCTTGTAGTAGGTCAGCAGAATTTTGGTGTTATAGGGTGCGAACATCAGGTCGCCAAAGGGTTGTTCTACGCGCTCTATACCAGTGACGTCTTCCGCTTTGCTCACCAGTTCATTGACGCCAAGCAGGGTAACAGTGGTGTTGGTCACACCCCGGGCGATGGTTCGCAATACTTCAACCTGGCGTTCCAGTCGACTCTCAAGCATGGTTTGCCGTGGCGTACAAAGCAGCGCTGTGGCCACAAGGTTGACAGGATTCACGACGGCTGCCGCATTGATACGTCGAGCCAGGTCCCGGGAGAGAGCCTGGCAGGCACTCCCGATGTCTGGTGGGGGTGAGTCCTGCCAGTTGGGCAGATGCTGATCCAGAAAGCCATCCATGAGAACGGGCTCACCAAAGCTCACTGCAACCTGGCCGAAGGAACTGCGAAATGCGCTGAATATTTTGAAGATGTCAAAAACGGACTCGGTCTTCTTGTCTTTGCCGGCAAGCTCACTCATGTAGGTGGGCGCTTCGATGATCCGCTCGTAGCTGAAGTAAACAGGCAGCAGTGCCATGGGGCGACTGCTATCCCGCTGGAAGCTGCGCATGGTCATGCTCAGCATGCCCGTGCGAGGCACCAGGGTGCGACCCGTTCGGCTGCGCCCACCTTCGATGAAGTATTCAACAGAATAACCCCGTACGAACATAAGGTGCAGGTACTCATCAAACACTGCCTTGTAGAGCCCGTCTCCCTGGAAAGATCGCCGCATATAAAATGCGCCAGCACGGCGCAACAGTGATCCTGCAATTGGCAGGTTCAAATTGCGACCTGCCGCAATGTGTGGCGGTGTGAGGCCATTGTGATACAGGACATAGGACAGCAGCAGGTAGTCGATATGACTGCGATGGCAGGGGATGTAGACGATCTCGTGATCCTGCGCCAGCGACTTGACCTGTTCAATGTGGTGAACCTCAATGCCGTCGTACAGCTTGTTCCAAAGCCAGGTGAGCAGCACGTGAAAAAAACGTATGACGCGGTATGACTGATCTGACACGATCTCGTTGGCATACCCGAGTGCTTTCTTTTCAATGTTCGCCGGTGAATTTTTGGTGGTGCCTGTTTCCCTTTTGATCGCGTCCCGGACGGCTTCACTTTCCATGATGGAATTGATCAGCGTCCGGCGGTGGGACAGATCAGGTCCAAGGATGGCCTGCTTCTGGTGTGTGAAGTGGACCCGCAGGATGCGCATTAGCCGGCGAACCTGGAGTTCACGCTCGGTGTACGCAACGTATTCCGAAAGCAGTACAGGCTGACCGAACTGGACCAGTATGTGATTTGGGTGAAAGAGCACTGCCAGGAACTTTTTGATGCGACTGGTCGCGGACCAGTTGTCCGACAGAATCAGTTTTACCCACGACTTTTCCTGATCTGGCTGGTGCCCCCAGAACAGAGAAACGGGTACTACTTTTACCGGGCCCTGCCCTGTAGCCTCGTGGTCAAACAGGCGCAACATCCGCTCGGATTGCCGCCGCTGCGAACGTCTGCCAAACCGGCCTTCGGGACGACCAAGAAAAAAGAACGAGCGATTCTCCAGTTCATGTGCCATGGGATTGATGGGTCGAGGCAGATCCCTGTCCTCGCAGGCCCGATCAAGCACCATCAGGTCCAGCATGGATCGAAAAGGCAATACGTAGGCGATTGCGTCACCAGATTGTATGCCCAGCGAATCCGCGTTTGCACCAAGTACGGTTGGGCGAATCCAGGAGAACAGTAATCTCTTTACAGTCCGAAACTGCCCGGCCCGAAACCGGGCTAGCAGGGAGGGAGGTGCCGCAGGGTTTGGGCTAGCGATTGCCATCGAACAGATCCGAGATAGCCTCGGACTTGTCCCTGCCAATAATTTCAACTTCCCAGACGCCGCTATACTTGCGTTCTGTCTGGGCTTTGACGTCTTCCTTGGTGGAGAGGACTGTTGGCCTGAGGAATACCAGCAGGTTCAGCTTTTCAGTGGATTTACTGCTGCTCTTGAACAGGTGGCCGAGTACTGGAATGCTGCCGAGTAGGGGAACCCGCGTATTGGTGTTGGTGCTTTTGTCACGGATCAAGCCGCCGAGAATAATCACTTCCTCATTATCAGCCAGTACTGTGGTATCTATCGTACGCTTGTTGGTAATCAGGTCTGCCGAGCCGTCGCTGCCAATTGACTGCAGGCTGGTTTGGTCAACCTCTGATACTTCCTGGTGGATCTGCAGGCGAACCAGGCTGCCATCGTGGATATGTGGCGTCACTTCCAGCGTCAGGCCAACATCTTCGCGCTGAATGGTCGTAAACGGGTTCACCGCACCCTGGCTACCACTCACCGTAGAGCCTGTTCGAAACGGCACGTTCTGGCCCACGACAATCTTTGCTTCTTCGTTATCCATGGTGGTAATACTGGGTGTGGACAGCAGGTTTACATCGCTGTTGGAAGAGAGAGCCCGGATAATGCCAGCGAAACTCTTGCCGTTGTCATTGATTCGCCCGCCTGCAATGAGTGGCGCATCACCCAGGTTCAGGTTGGTTGGTACCTGGTCGAAGGCCAGTGCCTGGAGAATATTGGCCAACGTGCCCGAGGGGGCGGTGAGGCCAATTGGCAGCGTGCTGCCTGACGTGTCGGCAATCGCCAGTTCAGTGCCAAGCTGGCGCGAAAAGTCGGTGGTGACCTCAACAATGGCAGCCTCAATCAACACCTGCAGGCGCCGAACGTCCAGTCGCGAGATGATTTCCTTCAGTTCCATCATGGTGGAGGGGTTGGCGCGAATAACCAGCGCATTCAGCGCAGTATCAGCCTGGATGTTTACGGGGACGTCCTGGCCTGTTTCACCTTCGGTCTTTTGATCCGCTACCAGGTTTTTGAGTAATTCCGCGAGTTCGGTTGCATCTGAATGGGCCAGCCTGACGACCTGGATAGTGCCCACCCGGTTGGCAGGTACGTCCAGTTCCTTGATAAGGTCAATTATTTTCCGGATGGTGCCTGGCTCGCCGCGGATCACCATTGAATTGGTGCGCTCACTGGCGACGATGGTTACTCGATTGGGGCCTTTTGCCCCCTTGCCAATTTGTTCAGGCGCTACCTGCTCCAGCAGGCCAATCATGTCCTCAACCCAGGCTTCTTTGAGCTGGATGATTTCAACGACCGACTGATCTGAAACGTCAATGCGCTGGACTATTTCGGTTAGCCGCTCAATATTGCCAGCGTGATCGCTGATTATCAGGGCGTTTGGTTGCAGTATCCCTGCTATGTGTCCGTATTGGGGAATCAGTGGTCGAAGTATTTTCACGAGTTCGTTGGGATCGGTGTTGAGCACGGGTAAGACGCGTGTAACAAGCTCTTCACCATCAGGACCCGTCACAAAATCCAGGGGATTGCCGCTCTGTTTGGCCAGAACCTGCTGCACAATTCGTTCAACACCACCAGCACCAGGGACGGAGGCATATCCATGCACGCGCAGTACAGCCAGGAACAGTTGGTAGACGTCATCCGCGTCCATTGATGTGCTGGAGATAATCGTAACGTTGCCTTTGACGCGCGGATCGACAATAAAGCTCTTGCCGGTAATCGCAGAGACCTGCGTAATGAATTCCCGGATATCGGCATTTTTAAGGTTAATTTTCCAGGCTTCCTGGGCACCGGCAAGGAGCGGTAGCACCGCGATGCACAGCGTAAGGACCCATCGTCTGGCGCTCAACTTCATAACGATTAACCCTGAGAAAAATGGCATGGTACTTTAATTCCTGATGCAACCCAACGAACGATCCATCAAGGGATCGGGACAGTCAGAAAAAACTTGCGTTCGTTCCGCTGCACCTCGACTCTGACCCTGCCGGCAGCCATCGCCTGGTCAATCAGGGTCTGGTCATTGGTAACGTTACCAACAGGCGAACCGTTGACTGACAGGATGACATCACCTCGCTGTAGCCCAGACTGGCGCAGTGCCTGCTCGGGGATGTCGCCCGCGATGCGATAACCCATGGCTTCGCCTGCAGCGACAGGGCTGACGCCCAGTTCTGTCAGCACACTCTGTGGGTCAGACTCAATTCGATCACGATAGCTGGATACGTAGTTGCGGAGTATGCTGCCGGGTGATGCGGGTCCAGTTTGCGGGGCAGGGGTTGTTGCTACCTCCTGTCGTCTCGCCGCAATACGTTCACGAATGTTCTGCAGGCGATTGTCTGTGTTTGCCACAATTGGGGGGGCGGCAATGGCTGGATTTGAACCAGCAGTGCCGTTGATCGAAGTGGGCAAGCGCAGGGCTGCATCGCTGAACATCAGCTTTTCAACACGCGCGCCGCGTCTGATCAGGATATGGTCATCAAACACCGCATCCAGAATGGCGTTGCCAGGCAGTCTGTCACCTATCTGAAACAATTCACCGGTTTTGTTGCGCTCGGCCACAATTGCCGTTGAGTCATCGGGGTCTTCAGCGGTGAATACACCCTGCAATTCAAGATTGAGGTTTGTCTGTGGCGCTTCGACCATCTGCGGCGCTGTAACCTGCTCAACCCGGCCAAACAGGTTGAGTGATGCAATGTCGACGTCACTGACCGGCGCTGTACGGCTTGTGCTTGCCGCCGCTGGCATAGGTGAAATTTCGTCGTCCTGGACGTTCTCAAGAAAAAACAGCGCCGTATTGGCGACTGACAGGCTCATCAGGATAACGATCACAACGCTTGCCAGGGTGGCAAGACGTTTGCTGTATGGGCCCAGAATGTCTGTCAATACTTCCAATTCCGCCTCCAGGCGTTTAGTTGCCGTTACCTTAGCAATCGTGTCGGATAAAGACTAGAAGGGTGCTCTAAAACACTTTTTCTTCCAGGGTAATGGCTGATAGATCCGGGTTTGCCGCGTCGGGCAACGGCATACCGGAGACCTGTAGTAGCCTTGCCTTGATATCAATAACGGCCCAGCCGTTTGGGCGCAGCAGGATGCTGATCACCGGCCCCTCTGCAGCCGTGACTTCAAGTGCCAGGTCACTCCCTGCCAATTTAAGTTCACCTTCCAGCGGTGGCAACAGAAATGCCTGTGTTCCTGAAGGCATTTGAATGAGAACACGTCCGCCGCCCCATTTGAGCATGCCACTGATTGCGGTGAGCCAGCGGCGGTCTGCAGCAAAGCTGACACCTTCGATATCGATGCGGCCTGGAAAACTCATGCCATATCGTCCCGCCACGGCATTAATGTAGCTCGCCTCTATGTACCCATCGAGTTTGCCTGCCGTGCCGGGTTGGCTGGCGACACCATTGCCAACAGCGCCCAGGCCATCCCCGGCAAGCGTTGCGGTAAACACCAGTTGCTGACGTGCGAGTGGCAAAGGTGCAATCGTCCAGTTCAGGTCAGCTACCGGAAACTCGCGGAAGCGCAGGCCCGCGTCTCCCTGCCAAACAGTGCCGTCGACGGTCAGTACCTGCAGGTCGGGCACGGCGCGCGCAGCATCGGTCTTAATGAGGTTCCACAGAAGTGCGGCAGGTGCAAATACCACCAAAAATACACCAAAGGTGACAATGCCAGTGAGCGTGTACGCAACAATCTTTTTCATGCGTTGTCCCACCCGTGCCAGCGTGCTGTATCGATCGTACCTGTCGCCAACCCCGGGTGACCGGGCCTTGTTGCAAGTGAGCGGGTTTCGAAGCCTGAAGTATGCATGCCGTTTCTAGAACCAGTTAACCCGGGACTCGCCCTTTTCGGTGAGCCTGATCCAGGGAGCTTCATCATCACCTTCCTGCCATGGACCGCTTGAGCACCTGACCTCAATGCCAAAGCGGTCAAAAACCTCCATGGCACAGTCAAGATCTGTTGCCCAGGGCATATCACCGGAGCGGAACCAGATTGAGGTATATCCACCTTTTACGACATTCTCCACAACCACACACTCAATTGATGGCTGTGTCAGGCAATAGATTGTTGCATCACCGTTTCGGGTGGTGGCGTTAACGCCAAACCTGTCCTTGAGCCAGTTGTTGATTTGCTCTGGATCGGGACGTTTGACATAGATTTCGATGTCTGGGAATTGCATCAGTTGGTTATCATCAAGATGTTCGTGAGCGATTGGGTCAGGAAGTTGGCAACAACCGTTCCATGATGCCTCTATAGACCCGGCGTAGCGCAACCAGTTCAGTCACTGCGACACACTCGTTCAGTTTATGGATGGTTGCATTAACCGGCCCGAGTTCAACCACCTCGGCACCGGTTGGGGCGATAAAACGCCCATCAGACGTGCCACCCGATGTTGAGAGTTCCGCCTCGTAGCCTACCGATTCGCGCAGCGAAGCCTGAACCGCGTTGATCAGCGTGTCACCTGTGGTTAGAAAAGGCTGTCCCGACAGGTGCCATTCAACCTCATACTTGAGGTTGTGCCTGTCGAGCAGCGCCGTGGTGCGCGTCTGCAGGTCTGCCGCGGTAGATTCGGTCGAAAAACGAAAATTGAACCGGGCGACGAGTTCACCAGGAATGACATTGGTTGCGCCTGTCCCTGAATTGATGTTTGAAATCTGCATGGACGTGGGTGGGAAGTAGGCATTGCCGTTGTCCCAGTGAGTTGCCGCCAATTCTGCCAGGGCTGCCATGGCGCGATGGATCGGGTTATCAGCTTCTGTGGGGTAGGCCACGTGCCCCTGTTTGCCCAGCACGCGAAGTGTTGCGTTGATTGAGCCCCGTCGGCCGACCCGCACCACATCCCCTGTGCGGAGCGAGCTTGACGGTTCGCCGACAATACACCAGTCAATTGTTGTGTTGCGTGCCTTCAGTGCTTCGACAACCTTCACCGTGCCATTGAAGGCGTCTGCTTCTTCGTCACTGGTGATCAAAAACGCCAGCTTTCCTTGGTGATTTTCGTGCGCCAGGGTAAAGTCGCGCGCTGCCAGCAACATGGCAGCCAGAGAACCTTTCATGTCGGCTGCACCTCGCCCGAACAGTATGCCATCGGTGAGGGTTGCCTCGAATGGTGGCGTTGTCCACTGATCCAACGGACCAGGTGGCACTACATCGGTATGGCCGGCAAAAACCAGTAACGGTCCATCACTGCCGTGGGTTGCCCACAGATTGTTGACGTCACCAAACGGCATTGGCTCGATGTTGAAGCCACACTCGCTGAGTATGGCGGCCATCAGGTCCTGGCAGCCACCGTCCTCTGGAGATATAGAAGGACGGTCAATCAGTGCTGTCGCCAGGTCGACAACTTCTTGTTCCGGAGAGGTCATTGTTGTGTCGACGCCTGTTAGTTGTGTGAGTGAAGCGCTTCATTCAGCTTGATCGCTTTCTGATTGCTGCGGCACTCAACAACGCCACTCTGCGAATTGCGGATGAACAGCATATCCGTCTGGCCAGCGAGTTCACGGGCGCGAACAACCTTCACAAAATTCCTGTTTTCATCCAGGACCTGCACGATTGTACTGGCTGTAATGTAAAGCCCCGCTTCGATGGTGCAGCGATCGCCCAGTGGAATGCCAGTACCGCCGTTAGCCCCAATCAGGCAGTCTTTGCCAAGCGACAAGACAATTTCGCCGCCACCGGAAAGTGTACCCATGGTGCTGGCACCACCACCCAGGTCACTGCCTGAGTCCATCGTGACACCTTGTGACAGTCGGCCTTCAATCATGTTTGGCCCCATGGCGCCGGCATTAAAATTGACAAACCCTTCATGCATGACAGTGGTGCCTTCACCGAGGTAGGCGCCCAGGCGCACTCTCGCCGAGTGTGCAATCCTGACGCCTGACGGCACCACGTAGTTTGTCATGCGGGGAAACTTGTCAACCCCGGTCACTTCGAGCACACGACCCGCGGCACGTGCCGCCAACTGGCGTTGCGTGAGTTCAGCAGGATCGATAGCGCCCTCGCTTGTCCAGGCTACATTGGGCAGCGCGGCGAATATGTTCGACAGGTTAAGCTGATTGGGTTTAGCGTGCCGCAGGGACAAAAGGTGCAGCTTCAGGTACGCCTCGGGTGTTGAAGTGATTGACGCATCACTCGCAAGAATAGTCACAAGGCGAGGCTGCAGGCTACCTTTCATCGCGCTTAGAATATCTGCCTGAGCCTGGTCAACAACCGTCAGCAGACTATCGATTTGTGCATCATCCAGTGGCAGGACAGCATTGCCACCGCCATAACCCAGACAGTCACCGATTGTTTTGACAGTTGACTCGGAGGGTTCGAACAGTGGCGCGGGGTAAAAAACCTCCAGCCAGTCACCGCTGCTGTTCTGAGTGCCTATACCTGCTGCTAGTGCAAAAAACTGTGTCATTGGATGTCCTGTGAAAGTCTCTGTGTAAGTCTCTGTGTAAGTCTC
>CAYGNA010000088.1:0-3183 GCA_964351065.1 uncultured Pseudomonadales bacterium | reverse complement strand
AAGTCTCTGTGTAAGTCTCTGTGTAAGTCTCGGTAAAAGTCTCTGCAAAAGTCTCGGTGTGAGTCTTCTTCAGTGATAGTTCCTGGCTTGGCAATGTTCAACCGCGAATTATGCGGGTTTTTGTCCCCTGGTGCACAAGCACACAAGAACATGTGGGCCTGTGCACCAGGGAAGACCCGGCAGTCTGGGCTTCACTTCATATACTGTTTTTCAGTGATGAACTCTCGTAAGCGCAGGGCTGCTTCAAGGCACTCTTCGGGCGATGCGACCAGTGCCATGCGAACGCGTCCAGTGCCTGGGTTGATCGTTTTGCCCTCGCGTCCAAGGAAGGTGCCGGGCACAACCTTGATATTCTGGTGGGCCATCAACTGTGAGGTAAAAGAAAGGTCATCGATAGGTGTTTGGGGCCAGAGATAAAAGCCAGCCGGCGGGCGCGAAATTGGCCACACGTTCTCAAGTACTTCCAGCACCGCGTCGAATTTGGCGCGATACAGCGAGCGGTTGACCCAGACGTGATCTTCATCCCGCCAGGCGGCAGTGCTGATATGCTGGTGATGCACTGGCATGGCGGAGCCATGATAGGTTCGGTACAACAAAAACTGCTCAATGAGTCTGCTGTCACCACAGACGTAACCCGAGCGTAGTCCGGGCAGGTTGGAGCGCTTCGACAGGCTATTGAATGCCAGGCAGTTCGCAAAATCAGCACGACCCATAGCGCTTGCGGCTTCAAGCAGACCCGGTGGCGGTGCGCTTTCGTCGTCGTAGATCTCTGAGTAGCACTCGTCCGACACAATGACAAAACCAAACTCATCTGACCGGCGGATAAGGTCCTGCATGTCTTCAATGGACATGACTGCGCCAGTCGGGTTGCCGGGCGAGCAAATGTAAACCATGGCGCAGCGCGCCCACTCGTCTTCGGTGACTCCGGAGAAGTCCGGATTGAAGTCGTTACCGACTTTGCACGGCAGGAACACCGGTGTACTGCCGGCCAGCAGCGCTGCCCCTTCATAGATCTGGTAGAAAGGATTTGGCATTAGCGTGGTCGTTTGGGCAACCGGATCAATGAGAGCCTGGGCTACCGCAAACAGCGCTTCGCGGGTGCCGTTTACTGGCAGAACCATTGATTCCGGATCAACAGGTGTACTGGCAAGATTAAACCGGGCATTCACAAAATCGGCAATGGCTTGACGCAGTTCCGGTATCCCGCGCGTGGGTGGGTAGGTTCCGAGCCCATGCCGCACGGTTTTTTCATCACGATAAAGTTCAACCAGGAAATCCGGCGTTGCGTGTTTTGGTTCACCCAGTGACAGCGGTATGTGTTTGACACCTGCTGGTGGCTGGACGTTGTCCAGCATGGCGTTCAGGCGTTCAAACGGATAGGGCTGTAACAGTTCAAGACGCTTGTTCAATCCACAACCTCCTGGACATGGTAATCAAGTTCACTGCAGATTCGATCGCGCAATAGCTGGCAGGTTTCCGGATTGCTGATTGGCAGGTGTTTTCGGTCGACAATGTAAAACAGATCCTCGACGCGCTCACCAAGGGTCGTGATCTTCGCGCTCTGCAGGATGATGTCCATTTCAACAAAAATCTTTGCGACGATGGCCAGCAGACCCGGCCGGTCAGGCGTGACGACCTCAAGAATTGTCTGCTCCGAGTGAACGTCATTGCTGATGGTCACTTCCGTCTTGAAGTCGAACTGTTTCAGGACTCTCGGCGTTCGCCGGTTTGCCGGTGCTTCGAATTTGCCATCGGACGTGATGTGTTTGGTTAAGGTTTTTCGGATCTGTTCTATTCTTGCAGGCTTTTCGCCAACAGGTGCACCATTGGATTCGAGCACGGTAAATGTATCAAAAGCGACACTCTCTGAGCTTGAGATGCGCGCGTCCACCACATCGATGTTCAACAGGTCGAGTGCGGTGACCGAGGACACAAAAATTCGTTCGCTGCGGTTGGCATAAATAAATATATTGGTTGCCCCTTCGTCGGCCCGACTCGATACGTCATCCGAGACCATGATGAGCGGCCCGTCCGCCAGGTCGTGATCCCGAATGGCAAGTGCCTGCGCCACGATCTCGCTGATCGACTCCCGGAGGAAGTAGTCGTCGTCGACGGTGCCCCATATCTCCATCACCTCGTCGCGGGTCATACCCTGTTCAGTGAGACGGTCAATTGCATGGTTCTGGTTTTCAGCGATGAACTCATAGCGGTCGGCATAGTTCTCCAGACCGTGTCTGAGCATCTTTTTGGTCTCAACGTATAACTGACGCATCAGTGAAGCGCGCCAACTGTTCCACAACTGCGGATTGGTGGCGTTAATATCTGCGACGGTCAGGGCATAGAGATAGTCAAGCCGAACCTGATCGCCGACAAACAGGGCGAAGTCGCGTATGACGTCCGGGTCTGAAATATCCCGTCGCTGGGCCGTGTATGACATCTCCAGATGCTGGCGCACGAGCCAGCAGACCAGTCGTGTATCCCAGCTCCCGAGACCGTGGCGGCGGCAAAAGTCTTCAGCAACGCTCTCACCGAGCATCGAATGATCGCCGCCCTGGCCCTTGGCAATGTCGTGATAGAGGCCGGCAATAAACAACAGTTCAACCTTGGGCAGGCGCGGATAGATGTGAGCCGCAATCGGATAACGCTGTTCCTGGTTGCGGTAGCGGAACCTTCGCATGTTACGGACAACCTGCAGCGTATGTGCGTCAACGGTGTAAATATGGAAAAGATCAAACTGCATCTGCCCGATAACCCGGCCAAATTCAGGCAGGTAAGTACCCAGTATCCCGTAGCGCTCCATCCGTCGCAGCTGCGAAAACAGTCGTTCTGACGAGGACAGCAGCGAAAGGAAGTTGCCGGTTGCCTCGGGATTGTGGCGGAAGTCATCATCAATCAGATCGAGGCTACGTCTTATCAGTCGAATCGTGGATGCGCGTGTACCTTCGATGGAAACATCGCGCCCAAGGTGCACAAATATTTCCAGCAGCGCTGGTGGATGTTTAGCGAAGACGTCTTCTGACGTGACTTCGATATAGTTGTTGCGGATCTGGAAGCGCTCATTGATGGGGCGGATAACGCTCTTGCTGGTGGCGCCTATGATGGCCTCATCAAAGTGTTGCAGCAGTAGCTCACAAACTGCGTTGACCTCGAGCTGTCTCTTATACAAATATCCGAGCCCACGAG
>CAYGNA010000087.1:9362-12218 GCA_964351065.1 uncultured Pseudomonadales bacterium | reverse complement strand
CCTCTCCCATGACCACGACCACGACCACGACCACCGCCGAGCATGCCACCAATCAGCAGTCCCGGCAGAAAGCCCCGACCAAACAGCGAAGGAAAAACAAAAAACACCAACACAAATATCAGGAGGCTCCAGAATGGTGGAACCCGCTCTTCACCCCGACTGCTGACTTCCCGCATCTGGTACTGACCACCCAATGCATCGATGATGGCGCCCGTGCCCTCAACAAAACCTTCATCAAACTGTGCAGCCTTGAAACGCGGTGTGATCACACCACTAATGATATTGCTTGCAATGGCATCAGTCAGTTCACCTTCAAGCCCATAACCCACTTCAATCCGGATCTTGCGCTCGGCTTTTGCAGCAATCAGCAGCACACCATTGTTGGTGCCCGCCTGACCAATACCCCAGTGCCGCCCAAGCTGGTAACCAAAGTCTTCAATGGTATATCCCTGCAGATCAGGCACGGTCACCACAACCACCTGGTTTTTTGTCGCCTGCTCGTGGCCCGCAGAAAGCTGGTTAATTTGGCGCTCTGCGCCGCCGCCGATCATATTTGCGGTATCAACAACGCGCCCGGTAAGCGACGGGAACGAGACAGCAGCAAACGCGACCAGGCTAGTGAGCGCTATCGCCAGCGCAATGCCATATCTCATCAGAACGAAACCTTTGGTGCCTGTTCCGCGTTCTCGGTTGTCGCCTCAAAAGTCTCACGAATGGCCAGGTCGCTATACATGATCGAATGCCAGAGGCGACCCGGGAAAGTCCGTATCTCGGTGTTGTATTCACGAACAGCAGCAATATAGTCACGCCGGGCAACGCTGATTCTGTTCTCTGTGCCTTCAAGCTGCGACTGCAATGCCAGAAAGTTCTGGTTGGATTTCAGGTCGGGATATCGTTCAACAACCACCATGAGGCGCGATAGTGCACCACTTAACTGTTGCTGCGCGGCCTCGAACTGCTGCAGTTTTGCCGGGTCATTAATGAGGTCTGGCGTGACCTGCATGGACGAAACCTTTGACCTGGCTTCAGTAACTGCTATGAGCGTCTCACGCTCCTGCGCCGCAAAACCTTTGACTGTCTCGACGAGGTTAGGAATCAGGTCAGCCCGGCGTTGATACTGGTTTTCGACCTGGCCCCAGGTCGCCTTGACGTTCTCATCATAGGTCGGGATGTTGTTAATACCGCAGCCGCCGAGCAGCAGTAGAACAGAAAACAACCACGCTATTCGAATTGTCGTCATGGCAAACTCTCACCTTTGTGTGATTCAAAACGGTATGCCGTCGCTGGAAGCAATGCAAGCGTCTACGACGAATCGGTAAGATCCATCAGACGCTGCCACTCTTCACCCAGATTATTGTCCGGACGTACCTCTCCGGCCTGGCGGTACCAGTAATCGGCGTTGTCCAAATCACCTTCATGGCGGTGCAGAAGCGCATGAACCAGACAGGAAAGCGAATCAGAGTGATCCTGAATCAAATTATGGGACGCGTCCCAGTCACCGGCTCGCAGCAGGTCAAGTGCATCTTTTGCTGGATTCATGCGGCTATTCTATTTTGGTTTCCGGAAAAAAAGAAACCCCGCCCAAGAGCGAGGTTTCGATTTTTAGGACTTTGGCCGGGACAGCCTTGGACGAATCCGCCGCTGTTAGGTCTATCCTTCCAGGCCCGAAGGCCCGGTGAGCTCTGGGCTAACCTGACCCGGGGGTCAGGCGAGTCCAGGACTCGGTTGCTTCCCGGTGGGCCGAGGCCCCTCGTTCCGCTGGTCGTGTCTGGTGCCAAACGTCTATGGCCCATCTCCAACCGTTGACTTCAAAGTCGTTGTTTTATGACGCCTTGCTACGTCACCACCAATCGGGTCGATCGCCGTCGATTGATGAACCAGGTGCTTCGTCCCTCGTCACTGTCCCTGCAGGGACGCTGACCAGGTGCCTCTTTCGAGACTGCCGATTCACCCTTGAGCCGCCGTTGCCTTGGCGACCCCGACCCGGCACAGGTCTTGCGGTTTGAGTTTCAACTCCAGGTTCCGTTTCCAGCCCCTGGGGCCCTGCTCAACCGTTGAATAGAACTTTACGCCTGGCCTCCAAATCGCGCCAGTGAAACGTTTGCAAGCTGCCGTGGACAACCTGTGGATAACCTTGGGTTAACTGGTTTTGTCTCTCAGACACACTGTGGATAATTTTTCTTCTGACCCAAAACAGCGCTATCTGTTTGATTTTGATACAGAAATTACTATGAACTAAATTCATATAAGGCAAATCTTCATGAAGATTTTTTTCAATGTGTTATCGCCAGACTCTGACTTGAATATTTTCCGGTCGAACCTACCTTGTCTTCGTTCCCGCGAGGAACCTGTTTACAGACCTATATACAGATCAGATCCAAGTGGAGGTTTTGACATGAACACGTTTGATATCTCTCCTTTCTTCCGATCAACTGTCGGTTTTGATCAACTGTTTGACCAACTTGACAAGAGCTGGTCCAACGAGGTCAGTTGGCCGCAGTATGATGTTCTGAAGACGGACGAAGAATCCTACCGTATCTCAATTGCTGTACCGGGCTACCAGCTTGCAGACATTACCATAGAGGCGCGCAACAGCCTGCTGATCGTGAAGGGCGAGCGGCATCCCGATCCGAACCACAACCAGTATCTGCACCGCGGCATTGGTCGCGACTCATTTACGCGAACTTTCCAGTTGGCGGAGTACGTCAAGGTGGAACAAGCCCGGTTGCGAGACGGCCTGCTAAGCATTGAGCTCAAGCGCGAACTGCCGGAAGCCATGCTGCCACGGCGAATCGAAATCCAGTCAGAGCCGTTAGGTGCACCCGCCGCGATCTCGCAGGATGAGCACTCAAAGGC
>CAYGNA010000087.1:6415-9262 GCA_964351065.1 uncultured Pseudomonadales bacterium | reverse complement strand
GCGCTCCGCAGTGCTAGCGCTCCGCAGTCAGCCAGACGTGTGCTGGTGCCGGGTCGCTGTAGAGTGATTCAACCAGATCCGCGCGGCGCATCAGTGTCGCGCGCTGGTTGATATACCCTTTTTCCGTGAGTTCATGACCATCCATACTTGGTGGCTCAACCAGCCAGAGATAGCGCTCAATGCGTGTTGACGAACCGGGCATGGCACGGTTGTGCGCCTGCAGGCCAGCCTTCACTGCCGCGTTAATCTCATTGTTGCCAATCGCGGCCTGTGTCACCTCATCCACCGAAGCATGAGGCAGTTTCAGCAGGTCGCGGCAGGCGTTCACATTGGGCCAGAGCATCACTGCCACATAGGACTGGTTCAGTCCGCAGATAATCGCGTCACGCACAAACGGTGAAGTTGCGCTGACAATCTGCGTCCTGAGGGTCCCCGCCGAGACCCAGGTGCCGGTAGCAAGCTTGAATTCTTCAGCAACACGACCGTCAAACGCGAGTCCCATCTCGGGATGGTCGGGATCAACAAAACGCACCGCATCACCCATCTTGAAGAAGCCTTCTTCATCGAAGCTGTCGCGAGTTTTTTCCGGGTCACGGAAATAACCTTGTGTGACAGTGCCACCCTTTACACGAAATTCCAGCTTGTCGCCGTTCGGGACCAACTTTGCCGTGACGCCTGGTATCGGCAACCCGATGGTCCCTGTGTTTTCCATGGGCCAGTAAACGCCAGTTGCTCCTATCACCTCGGTGGAGGCAAGACTGGATGTGATGCCAATACGCTCTCCGGTGGCTTTGATCGAGAGCCGCTGTAAGCGTTCAAATAGTGCAGGCGACATGGCAGCACTGCCAAAGCCGAGACTCTTAACATTGGTGAATACCACGTGATTCAGGTCATCATCTGCCTCCAGCGCATCAGCCAGCATGGCGTAGCCAACCGGCGCGCCTGACAGCATGGTAGGCACTACTTCCCGAATATTGCGGATAGTCTCGGCATACTCACCAGGCACAGGTCTGCCCGTATCAAAGTAAATAGTACCGCCACCGGCCACAACACTATTAAGGCGCATTACACCAGCGCCCGTATGACTCCAGGGCATCCATTCCAGCACCCGCGCGCCGCTGACTTCATCCGGCGCAGCTTCAGCCCCAACTGCATCGTCCGGTGGCCGATTCAATCCACCCTGCATAGCAAGACTACTCATCATCATGCCCTGGGTATAAATCACGCCCTTTGGCATACCTGTTGAACCGGAAGTAAACATATACCGCGCGACCGTATCGACGCCAAGCTCACCAAGACATGTGCGGGTAACCTCATCGTCGCCAACTGTGGTGAGCCACTGATCAAACTGGACAGCTCCAAAGCGGTTGTCACCCGGACCACTTTCAGACAACACCAGCACTTCCTCCAGCAACCCCTCCGCCGCGAGCGCCGTTAGCGCGGGTTCGTACTCGCCCACGTCGCCTACCAAGATCACGGAGGGGCGAATCAGGCCCGCAATGTACTTGAGTTTTGCATGGTCTTTGGACAGCAGTGAGTAAGGCGCAGATACCGGTGAAATAGGCACGCCCGCAAGTTGCGCGCCATAGGCCAGGCAAAAGTGTGAAAAACTGCGCGGAGAAGCAATCATTACTGAATCATCCTGACCAAGACCAAGGTCTTTTAGCTGGCGCGCCACTGCGGTAACCTGCTGCCAGGCTTCACCATAGGTCAGGGATTCCCACTTACCCTCACCCACACGGTGGGCGAGCAGTGGCAGGTCGGGATGCAGGCCGGCGCGTTCCTGCAGTATGTGGGGCATGCTCTGGCGCATCTCGCGTGGTGCGTATGGGCAGGTAAGCAAGATTTCGCCATTTTCTCGCCGCTCTACATTGATAGCCGGCGGAAATTTGCCCATGTCCTTGAAAGTACTGCTCATTGTTACTCCTGCGCTGCTTTATGTTGGTTCTGGTTAATATTGGTTCAACTTAATGTTGGTGCAGGATTATTGGCCTGGTACCAATCACCTGTTGCGTTTCCAGTTCAGTGATCTCGTCATCCGAGAGCCCAAGTAGTGACGTGAGGACCTCATGGTTATGCTGGCCAAGTGTGGGGGACGGTAAATCAATACCGTAAGGCGTGGCGCCTTCCCGCCAGGCAGAGACGGGATGCGGCAAAGCGCCAACATGCTCGCGCTCCAGCAGGGGAAAACAGTCCCGCGCTGTCAGGTGCGAACTCATCCCCACCTCTCCTGCACCCAATACAGCACCGGCAAGGATACCTTCACCCTGCAATCGTTCCATAAGCAAAGTTGCGTCGAACTGGCCTGTCCATTGCGCAAGCCGGGCATCAAGCGCGGCTTGTTGCGCGAGCCTCGCCTGACCATCACCAAATTCGTTCAGCAACGGCGCCGCCAGCGACTGTAACGCGAGCCATGCGTCCTCGGAATCTACCTGGATGGTGATCCAACTGTCTTGCTCGCTGCAGGGATAGACGCCGTGTGGGCACATGGTTAGAGATTTGTTACCCAGCCTGCCGGGTGGTTGCCCTGTCGCGGATTGCGCCAGGATGCCGTGTACGCCTAGCGGAAACAGGCATTCAGACTGGGACAGATCCAGATACTGGCCCTCCCCGGTCCGGTGCCGATGGCGCAATGCCATCAGCAGTGCTGCCGCGGCGTTGAGACCCGCGATGGGATCGCCCAGCGCCACATGCTGCATGGTGGGTGGCCAGTTGGCTTCACCGTTGATATGCGGCAGACCCGATGCCTGTTCAATTGTTGAACCATAGGCTCGATAGTTTTTCCAGGGCCCGGTTGAGCCAAAGGCCGGCATAGACATCATGACAAGATCCGGTTTGACTGCGCGC
>CAYGNA010000087.1:0-6405 GCA_964351065.1 uncultured Pseudomonadales bacterium | reverse complement strand
CCTCATAGTCGAGTCCAAGCTTGCCCAGCACGCTGCCGGAATAATTCGCAATCACGGCATCGGCAACCGCCACCAGTCGTTTACATAATTCACGGCCCCGGTCTGAATTCAGGTCCAGCGTTACATCTTTTTTGTGGCGATTCATCGCGTTGTAAGACACCGCCTTCTCCGCACCATGATCATCTACCCAGGCCTGCGTTGCTTCCCAGCCACGCCACCAGTCAACATGCTGGCATGACTCCACCTTGATAACCTCTGCGCCCATGTCGGCAAAGTGGCGACCAGCAAGCGGACCCGCCCATCCCATGGAAAGATCCACAATGCGAATACTTTTCAGCAGGTCGGGTCTCATCACAGCCTCCCTTTGATGCGGCGCGTGTCGGCGCCGAGCGATGCCACAGGCATGTCAGTGAGCGCCGGCGTTCTGAACAACCGAAAAGGTGTAACGGGCGCCGACAACGACGGGCCACTCGACAATTGGATATCGCGGAAAGCCTGCCGATCACGGTATTGGTCTGTTTCAAACAACTCTGCCATCGTTGGCACAAGGGATAATGGCACTCGCATCGCCTGACCGCGCTCAAATAGCTTGCGCGCACTCTGTGTACTCACCTGCGCGGCAATCAGCGGGTCCAGGTGGTTGGCGTCAGCAAGCCTCTCAGCCACTGCCAGGTAACGTTTTTCAGCACGCGGGCCATCGAGTCCAATCAGGTCACAAAACGCCAGCCACTGCGCTGGCGTGAGCGCAGTAACGCCCAGCCAACCGTCACTACAGGCATAGATTCCCAGTGGATAAGTAGGCGGGAACCGGTTAATGCCCCATCGAGTGCCGCGTATGCCGGTCCCAAAATTGGCGACAATACCCACCTCGGTAAAACACATGTTGGCTTCCAGAATACTCGTATCCACGTGCGTGCCCAGGGTGCGGTTGCCGAGTTCCAGTGCCAGCACCTGCGTCATCGTGGCGATAAACGCTGTTAGCCCACCAACAATCTGCGCCTGATAGCCAGATGGCAGGAGCGGTGCACTATCTGGCTTACCAAAGCCCTTGACCAGGCCCGCCAAAGACTGGCAAACCGCATCCGAACCCCGAAAGTCAGCATAAGGCCCACTCTGGCCAAACCAGGTGACTGAGCTGACCACAAGGTGGGGAGAAGCGCGCAGGTAATCACCACAGACCACACCATCCTCGCTGGTCAGGAGCACATCCGCGGAGCCCAACAACGCTTCCAACAGCGCCTCGCTTCGCACCACACTCTTTTTGTTAGTTGAAAGATATGCGTGAGTTGCACTGTTCTCAGGTTCTGCTACACCTGGCATGAATGGCATCAGCAGACGGGTTTCAAAACCGCCTTCCGGTTCGACGTTAATTACCTCTGCTCCATGATCAGCAAACAGCTTGCCGCAATACCCGGTTGCTACTGTGCCAGATACATCAACAACAGTAATACCTGCCAGCGCCTGGCTCGTCACAGTGCTCACCAGGTATCAACACAGGGGCGTTTACGCTCACCCCGCGGTGCTGGTGGTGGTGATGCTTTTAACCCACCAACCACCCACCGACGTGTATCTGCCGGGTCTATCACATCTTCTATCTCATACACATGAGCAGCATTCAGTCCTTTACCCCGATCGTAAGCTGCTTCCACCATGGCGTTAAACGCCGCCTGGCGTTCCGCTGGATCTTCAATTGCCGCAAGCCTGGCGCGTTGACCCAGTTTGACCTGGCCCTCAAGCCCCATGCCGCCAAATTCACTGGTAGGCCAGGCAATCACAAAACCGGGTAACTTGTGACAGCCACCGGCCATTGCCTGGGCACCTAATCCATAGGCCTTGCGCAGAATCACCATAAATGTGGGTACCGTTATACTGGCACCGGTCACAAACATCCGGGCGGCATGGCGAACGGTCGCTTCTTTCTCTGCTTCCGGACCAACCATAATGCCGGGCGTGTCGCAGAGCAGCAGCAGAGGAATATCGAATGCATCACATAGCGCCATAAAGCGCGATGCCTTGTCCGCCGCGTCGCTGTCAATGGCGCCAGACAGGTACGACGGGTCATTGGCAATCACGCCAACCGGCCGGCCTTCAAGGCGGATAAATGCGGTTAGCATTGCGTTACCAAACCCGCGACGCAGTTCAAGCACAGAGTCAGTGTCAGCAAGGTCGGCGAGTAGTTGGCGGATGTCGTAGACCCGCAAGCGGTTCTCGGGGATTGCATGACGAAGCCTACGCTGATCAGCACATTCCCATTCTTTGACCGGCCCCTGAAAGTAGGAAAGATATTTCTTGGCGGCCGCAACGGCCTCGGCCTCGTCTTTGACGGCAATATCCACCACGCCGTTTGGCACCTGCACAGACATCGGACCCACTTCATCCGGCCGGTAAATGCCGAGGCCACCTCCTTCAATCATGGCGGGGCCACCCATACCAATACTGGAATTTTCAGTGGCAATAATCACATCACAGATTCCCAGTAGCGCTGCATTACCAGCGAAACAGAGTCCTGAATTGATGCCGACCAGTGGCACGCGGCCACTTAACTGCCCAAGCAGCATCCAGGAGGGCGTATTGAGTCCCCCACCGCCTGTGATAGCAGGGCTGCCACCGGTCGCCGCTCGACTGCCACCACCGGCACGACCACCGCCACCCTCGGAGAAAAGCACCAGGGGCAGCACCATTTTCTGTGCCACCTGGAACATGCGGTCCATCATCTTGTGATTCATACCGCCTTGTGTACCAGCCAGTACCGTATAGTCGTATGCCACGGCGGCAACGCGCGAACGAGACTCATCGTACCTGTCGCCATTCACGTGGCCGATACCCATCACGAGCCCATCCGAGGGTGCATAGTCGAGCAGTTCATCTACCGTACCGCGCAGACCAGCACCAACAGCCAGCGAACCGTATTGCAAAAACGTACCTTCATCGCACAGGTCCAGCACGTTTTCTTTGGCCGTTCGACCACCGCTGGCGTGACGCTTGTCGACCTGCGCCTTTCTTGACTCGTCTGTAGTCAAGGCGCGCCTCCGGTCCACTTCCAACACATCGGCACGTGAAGCATCGAGATCCAGCGCTTCAACTTCACTGGCTACCGCAGTGTCGCCTTCTCGTTCTTCAATAGTGGCGAGCAGCGAGCTCTCGGGTACGGTATCGCCAACCGCCACGCGCAGGTCGCGAACCTCCCCGTCTGCCGGCGCAGTGATCACGTGTTCCATCTTCATGGCACTCAGCACAAGTATTTCCTGCCCGCGCTTGACCTTGTCACCCGGCCCCACTGCAATACTCACGATGGTCGACTGCATCGAAGCCACAATATTGCTGATGCCTTCCTCCGTCGCAATTGGACCGGGCACAGACCGGCTTACTGACTTGCCATAACTCAACACAGCAAGTGGATCACTGGATGTGAGTTTCGCACCAGCACTCGGTCCAGCAGGTGCTGCGGTGGCTTCGCGTGCTGGTAACCGGCGAACCACCGGTTCAGCCAGCGCCTCAACGTGATCGTCGAAGAAACGGGTGTATATACCACCAATCGCAACCTCTGCGTCAGCCAACAGATTGGCCAGCACGTCAAGATTGGTATCAATGCCTTCAATGCGAAAGTCGTTCACCGCCCGTCGCGCACGCGTTACCACGTTGGTAAAGTCACCATTCGCTGAAACAATGACCTTGGCCAGCAGTGAATCGTAGTGTGGACTGGTCCGATAGCCGGCATAACCAAAAGTATCGATTCGCACACCCGGCCCATGCGGTGGTTCAAACACAGTGATCAACCCACCACCCGGCAGGGCAACACCGTCAGCACCCAGTTTTTCCATGTTTACGCGCAGTTGGATCGCGTAACCCCGGGGCTCGACATTATCAAGTTCCAGTGACGAAAGGGTTGCCCCACCGGCAATAGCAAGCTGGGTTTTGACAAGGTCAACACCAGTTACTTCTTCTGTGATGGTGTGCTCAACCTGAAGCCGCGGATTCGCTTCAATAAAATAGAAAGATGAATCGTCAGACAGCGCGGACGCATCCACGAGAAATTCAAAGGTGCCAAGACTCATGTAGTTGTTGGCAGAGGCTATCAACACCGCTGCGTCATGAATCTTCTGCCTCAATCCCGCTGGCAGTTGCGGTGATGGCGCTATTTCAACGACTTTCTGGTGACGCCGCTGCAGGCTGCAATCGCGTTCGCCAAGGTGAATCACGGATTCACCGTCACCTACAATCTGCACCTCAATGTGCAGTGCACGTTCTACCAACACTTCCGCATACAGGGAGGCATCACCAAAAGCAGCGCCTGCCTCGGATCCACAACGGGCAATTACATCGGCAATCTCATCTGCGCTGCGAACAATACGCATTCCACGACCACCACCACCAGCAACTGCCTTGACAATCATCGCCTGGCCGTTTGGCATGTCTGCGAGAAACGCTGTCGCGCCGGCCACATCAAGCGGGGCGTGTGATGCAGGCAGTACGGGCACCCCAAGAGCCAGCGCAGCATCCCGGGCATTGACCTTGTTACCAAAGAGCGTCAGCGTTGTCGAATCCGGGCCCACAAACGTAATACCCTCGTCGGCACAGCGAGCAGCAAAGCCCCCGTTTTCCGACAGGAACCCATAACCGGGATGTATCGCATCACAGTTGTGAGCTTTGGCCGCTTCGATGACGGCATCAATATTGAGATATGCTGCCGCACCCACGCCCGGCAGCAGCGCTGAATCATCCCCGGCAATAACGTGCAGACTGGCAGCATCATCCTTCGAGTAGACGGTGACTGCCGGGATTGACATCTCAGCCGCAGCCTGGGCGACACGAATGGCAATCTCGCCTCGATTGGCGATCAAAAGGCGTGACACTTTCCCTGTAACACTCATACGCTCCCTCTCGTGAAATTTATACTGGCGGATATCCAGATTCGTATACTAAACGAACAACCACACCAGAGGGAATCCGGGTTTACGCCAATGGAAAATTACGACGGCATAGATATGCACTACCCATCAGGCCTTGCCGTTCAAGCGAAAAGGCTAGAAACTCGGTTTGGTCGGGTAAGGTGTTAACTGCAGTTCATGGCTCCAGCAGGATCTGTCCTGGGTATGCAGGTAGTAAAACGCTTCCGCAATTTTCTCCGGATTGATAATCAGTTCCGGTCGCTGTTCAGCCTGGGGCAGTAACCGTGTGCCGGGTGAATCAATGAGTCCGTCAATCACCACATTCGCAACATGCACGCCAAATTCGGAATACTCTTCGGTTAACACCTGCGCCAGCGTTCGCATCATCACGCGGGGATAATACAGCGACTGCCCCGTGTAGCGCTTGCGGCCGCGTAAAGACGACGCATTATTCGAAAAGAAGAAACTGCCTGCTCCCCGCTTACGCATCGCGGGCAGCACCTCTTTCGCCACCAGGAAAGGACCACGGCTTGCGATATGCTGCGCGGTCTCAAATATCTCGAGGGGTATATGTTCCAGCAGTTCCTTGTCCCGCGGCAGATCCCGACCCTCAAGATAACCGGCGTTGTAAACAAGCACCTGTGGATCACCCCAGTTTGACCGGATAGTCGCAAATGCCTGTGCAATTGATTCGGCCGATACAAGGTCCAGTTCTACCGTCGCGCAGTCACCACCCGCTTCACCAATGGCCGCTTCGAGCGCAGCCGCATTGCTGGCGCGGCGCGTCGTCACCACCACCTGAAAACCTTCCCGGGCAAACTTCTGTGCAATAGCGCCGCCCACACCCCAGCGAATGCCAACCGGCAGGCCGCTGTCATCCACCTCGTGACCATGGGCGAGCCGCGTATTCCTGCCGTCTGATTGCCACTTGGATGTTGCTCCTATGACCACTGCAATGGGCTTGGCCATCATTAACACTCCCATAACGATTAAAAATTGCCCGCCACAGTATCGTAAGAACTACACCCAGGTCGACCTGCGTGGCGCGGCACTTCAGTCTTCCAACTACAGAAATCGCCTCAACGACCGATAACTTTCAGGATAGCCCATCTCATAACAGGCAAACCCGGATGCTTGCAAAGCTAGACGTAGAGGAAACGGCGGTGAGCAACCTGCAAAATGCAGTCCGGGCACGACTCGCCAGCGGCGATATAGACATACCCATGCTGCCAAAAGTCACCGCCGCGGTGATGGCGCTGACGCAGGACCCGTCAGCAGACATGGCCAGCCTGGCGAGACTTATCCAGCAGGACCCGGCGCTTGCCAGTCGCGTGATGAAAATAGCCAATTCACCCGTGTATCGGGGTGTCACCCCAATGGCCAGTCTGCAACAGGCAACTGCCAGGCTTGGCATGACTGTGATGGGCCAACTTGCCCTGGCCGCATCTCTTGGGGCCAAGGTATTCGACACGCCAGGACATGAACATGAGATGCAGGCACTTTGGCGACATTCCAA
>CAYGNA010000086.1:0-12251 GCA_964351065.1 uncultured Pseudomonadales bacterium | reverse complement strand
CACCAGGACCATGGCCGAGAGCGCCAAGCACTGCATCGTAAAAAGTTTTGGAGGCAGCAATGTCATTTGCGCCGATCATGATATGGCTGAACATGGTTTTGTAGTCCTTCTGGTTGAGGTAGTGGTTTTGTTGGTCTTTCAGTTTTCGTCAATAAGCTGTTTTGATTCGTTGGCTGCAGCGCCAAAGATGCCCTTGGCCATCAGCGATAATTCGGTGCTGCGTCGATGCTGGTACACCGCGGCGCGAATGGCATGCAGCGCCTTGTTATCCGGTCCAGCCTGCACTGCCAGCTCAACAAGATGACACGCAAGCCTTGGGTCGCTCTCCATCAACGCCTGGCCTCGTTCGGCAAGTCGCATAGCCCCACCGGCCAGTCCCGCAAGTTCGGTGGCGAGCATCGCATCAGGCGCGGGTTTTAGCCTGGCCGGGTTGCCATCATACCACCCGCCGTACATGCGCCAGATGTTACGTACAACAAACTCAGGTTCGTCATACACCGGTCGCAGGTAGGGGCGCTCGAGAATATCGGGGCTGATCTGGACCTCGTGCACGATGTCATCCAGGCGGGCTCCCTCGTTCATGCGCGAAATGGTTTCCGTGACCAGGAACTCCAGTGCCTCTGCCACATCGGTTAGCACCGTTTTAATCCGTGCCTCACCTTCTATCGGCAAACCATGCGCGGGCAGGAACAGCTCCGCACCCTGCTGTGCCATATCCCGCATGGCGGCAGCCCATTCGACAGGATAACGCTGTACCTTTTGTGGATTGCCTGCGTTTGGAAAACACCAGATAAAAAAGTCGCCTGCACAAATGGCCTTCTTCGAAGGAATCCATGCCCAGGTATGATCGTCTGTTTCCCCTTTTGCATGCCGCAGTTCGATGTCGAGCCCACCAACGTTCAAACTGTGCTGGTCATGGTAAGTGACGTCCGGGCGTGCGGCACCTGCAGGCAGGAAACGATCGCCATCCGTAATGTCATAACCGCGTCTGGAAAACTGGCCGAACTGGCGCTGGTTTATCACGGTGTTGTAGCCGCTGGTGAACTCATAGCGATCAAAGCGGTGGGGTACGTTCTCATGACCAACAACCAGCGGCCGCGGATTGCCACTACTCTCGGCGTCAGCCATAAATGCGCCGCAGCCACCCACGTGATCCAGGTGACCATGAGTATAAACAAGGGTATTGAAACGATCTCGGCGCCAGCTGCGAATGGCATCAACGACGCGGGCGCCGCCATTTACGCCGCTGGTATCAAACGCCACCAGGCCATCATCGGTTTCAAACAGGACACAATGTGAGAAGGCCTCGACCATGGCCACGCCATCAGCGATGCTGGAAAGTTGGAAATTGATGCGATTCATCGGTCCAACGTCCTCCATGGACGTGGTACCGTCGATAACACCTGATGACATTCTTAGCAGGTCGGCCAAAATCATCTCCCGTCGCAAGGCGCTTGCAGTCAATTTTGCCTAAGTTACTGCAACTCTGCCTTCAGCACCATGTTCTGCTTGAATTCAGATGCAGGAACCCCATCAAGGGAGAAACCCCTGGAAGAGCAGTCTATGACGGATCAAGATGAAAACGGCATCGGCGAATACATCCCCGGTGATGCCATTGGGCAGCAGCAGTTGGCGCGGCCAGATGAAGTACTGCCCGATACACTGCAGCTGATTCCGCTGAACGGACGTCCCTATTTTCCCGTTCTGGTACAGCCCATTGTGGTTGACAAGGATCCCTGGGGACCCGGAATCACGCGGGTCGCAGATAGCGCTCATAAGTTGGTGGCGCTGAGCTATGCACCGGTTGAGGGCGATCGCGTGCCCAAACCGGCTGATATCAGTGCGGTGGGATGTGTCGTGCGCGTGCATCGTCTGCATGAAGCCAAAGGCAAGTTTCAGTTTATTGCCCAGGGTATCAAGCGGTTTCGTATTCGCGAATGGGTACGCCGCGAGCCGCCCTATGTTGTGCGTGTTGAATATTTTGACAAGGTGCCCGCCGAAGACGAAAACCAGCTGCGGGCCTACGCGATGTCGTTGATTGACGTCATCAAGGAACTGATGACGCTGAACCCGCTGTACAACGAGGAGCTGAAGCAGTACCTGAGCCATTTCAGTCCGCACGATCCGTCACCGCTCGCGGACTTTGCTGCGGCGATCACTTCAGCAGAAGCGGGTGAACTGCAGGATATCCTGGAGACAATTCCACTGCTCGAGCGCATGGAAAAAGTCCTTCTGCTGATTAACAAGGAACTGGAAGTTGCCCGGCTGCAGGCCCAGATTACCGAGCAGACGCAGGCCCAGGTCAGTGAGCAGCAGAAAGAGTTTTTTCTGCGGCAACAGTTGAAGGCGATCCAGAAGGAACTCGGCATCTCCAAGGATGATCGGCAGGCAGATGCAGAAAAGTTTGGCGAACGACTCACCGGGAAAGTTGTGCCGGTTAGCGTGCAGGCGCGTATTGACGAGGAAATGGACAAGCTCCAGGTGCTGGAACCGGCATCCGCGGAGTATGGCGTGACGCGCAATTACCTGGACTGGCTCACCTCGGTTCCCTGGGGTGTAACAACCCAGGATAACCTCAATCTGAAACATGCAAGGAAAACACTGGATGCGGACCATGATGGTCTTGATGACGTCAAACAGCGCATTATCGAGTTTCTGGCAGTGGGTGCCTATCGAGGCGAGATTGCGGGGTCAATCCTGGTGCTGGTCGGACCACCAGGCGTTGGCAAAACCTCAATTGGTAAATCCATTGCCAATGCGCTTGGGCGAGAATTTTTCAGGTTCAGCCTGGGCGGTATGCGTGATGAGGCAGAAATAAAGGGGCACCGGCGAACTTATATTGGCGCTATGCCCGGTAAACTCATCCAGGCGTTAAAGACGGTTGGTACCAGCAATCCGGTGATTATGTTGGACGAGATCGACAAGATTGGATCCTCCTATCAGGGTGACCCGGCCTCAGCATTGCTTGAGGTGCTGGACCCGGAACAGAACAGCGAGTTTCTGGATCATTACCTTGATGTTCAGGTGGATCTGTCGAAGGTGGTTTTTGTCTGTACGGCCAACCAGTTGGACACGATTCCCGGTCCGCTACTTGATCGTATGGAAATCATTCGGCTGGCCGGTTATCTGACTGAAGAAAAAGTCCAGATTGCCAAACACCATCTCTGGCCGAGACTTTTAAAGAAGGCCGGCCTGGCAGCGAGCAAGCTGCGCATTACCGACGCGGCACTGCGCAAGGTGATTGATGGCTATGCGCGCGAGGCGGGTGTGCGTACGCTTGAAAAGCTGCTTGGTCGTATCGTCCGTCGCAGCGTGATTGATCTGCTGGAAGGTGAGCCTAAAATCTCGGTGGGCTTGTCCGAAGTGGAGACATACCTGGGCGCGCCGGTGTTTAAAAAGCAGCAGTCCCAGCGTAGCGTGGGCGTGATCGATGGACTCGCCTGGACGGCGCTGGGCGGCACAACCCTGGCAGTCGAGGCATCCAGTCTTGAAACGGGCAGTCGGGGCTTCAAGCAGACCGGGCAACTGGGTGACGTCATGAAAGAGTCAGCCCAGATTGCCTACAGTTATGTGGCGTCACATCTCGACGATCTTGGTGGCAAGGCAGGTTTCTTTGACAAGTCGATGATTCACCTGCATGTGCCCGAGGGCGCAACGCCCAAAGACGGCCCAAGTGCAGGTGTGACCATGGCGACGGCGTTGCTCTCGCTCGCGCGGGGAGAGCGTATTCGCCGGCCCATTGCCATGACCGGTGAGTTGACCCTCACCGGGCGCGTTCTGCCGGTTGGTGGGATCAGGGAAAAGGTCATCGCGGCAAAGCGGGCGGGCGTCAAAGAACTGATCCTGCCGGCTGACAATGAGCGTGACTTTGATGAAATCCCTGACTACATCAAGAAGGGGCTAAAGATTCACTTTGCGGCGCGCTATGAGGATGTGGCCGGCATCTGTTTCTGAAACACGTTCAGGCTGCCACCAGCTCAAGCTGGTGGGCAGCCTCGGCAACTATCTCAAAACTGTGCACGCGTTTGGCATGGTCAAACACAGAGCTGACCAGCATGAGTTCCTCTGCGCCAGTTTCCTCGATAAACTGGCCCATCCCACTGACAATATCGTCGACATTGCCGACGGCAGTGGGGCTGTTCATTTGTTCCAGTATTGACCGGTCCAGGGGATCCAGGTGGCGCTCCAGGTCCCTGACGGGTGGTGGCAGTCGCCGCGGTTGGCCTTTGCGCAGGCTGAGGAACGAGAGCACCGAAGATGAGCGCAGGAACCTGGCCTCTTCGGCGGTGTCCGCCCCACAGACATTAAAGCCGAGCATGACGTAGGGTTCAGCGAGGGTCTCGGAAGGTTTAAAACGCGACCGGTAGATGTCAATTGCCTCCATCATCATCGCCGGCGCAAAGTGGGATGCAAAGGCAAAAGGCAACCCAAGCATGGCGGCGAGTTGTGCGCCAAACAGACTGGAGCCCAAAATCCACAGCGGCACGTTGGTGCCTTCGCCGGGTGTCGCGATCACGCGTTGGCCAGGTTCAGCGTTCTTCAGGTAGTGCTGTAATTCCACCACGTCCCGGGGAAAATCTTCCACGCTGCCGTTCAGGTTGCGCCGCAGGGCCATGGAGGTGACCTGATCAGTGCCGGGTGCGCGGCCGAGACCAAGGTCAATGCGTCCGGGGAAGAGAGATGCCAGGGTACCAAACTGCTCGGCAATCACTAGCGGTGCGTGATTCGGCAGCATGATGCCGCCGGCGCCGACCCTGATAGTGCTGGTGCCGCCTGCAATGTGGCAGATCACAACAGATGTGGCGGCGCTGGCGATGCCGCGCATGTTGTGATGTTCGGCAACCCAGTAACGGTTATAGCCAAGCCGCTCGGCATGCCGGGCCAGGTCCAGCGAATTCTGTAACGCCTCGCCGGGTGTGCTCCCTTCCACAATGGGTGAAAGGTCAAGAACTGAAAATCGGGTCATGGTGTCTCCTTGTGCTCGCTGTTACCAGGGGCGCCGTGATGCCGCCCAGTCAAATGGCACAATACCGGTTTGTGTCAGCTGGTGGATGGTTGCAACCGGGCGTTTTCCGGACAGGTCCAGGAAACCAATGGTACCAAGTTGGACGTCAAGATTATGCGGGTAAGTTGGTGAACCCGGATTGACACAGAGTACACCATCAATTTCGTCAATCTGCTCAACGTGCGTGTCGCCGTAGATCAGCACGTCGGGCCGCTGGCCGGGATAGAGTTTTTCAATCCAGCGACTGACGGTGAGGTGCGGCGGCATTTGTGGCATGGGCACATAGTGGGTCAGCCCAATGTGAAACCCGTTCAGTTCCAGCAGCCAGGCTTCTTTCAGGCGTGGATCGTCAGGTTGGGTGGTGCGACCGCCTGAACCATCATCACCATTGCCTCGCGCGGCGTAGGTTGGTGCCACCTCATGCAGTTGATTGATGACCGACAGGTCATGGATATCACCCGCGTGCAGAATACACTCGACGTCTTTAAACAGGTCAAACACGTGCGGCCAGAGCGCTGGCATGGCCTCCGGGATATGGGTATCGGAGATAAGCCCGATTTTCATTAAGTTGTCCTTATGAAGCTGTCCTTACGAAATGATGCCCTTGTCTCGCAACGATGCCATCTCTTCATCCGACAGGCCTAACTCGGCAAACAGTTCATCGTTATGTTCGCCGTGAGTGGGTGCGCCCCGACGGATTTCCGGTGCGGTGCCGCTGAAGCGCGCAGCGGGCCTGGTCTGCCGGATTCGGCCGGCTACCGGATGATCCAGTTCAACAATCAGTTCGCTGGCAAGCACCTGGGGATGCGTGATCATATCCTTGCGTTTGAGTACCGGCGCACAGGGTACGCCGGCGTGGTCCAGGATCTCCAGCCACTCGGCAGCCGATTTTGCATGGAGCGCGTCCTGGGTCATCTCAAGCCGCTCATTGGCATGGCGATCGCGCAGGGCAGGCGTGCTGAAGCGCTCATCGTCCTTCCACTCGGGATGACCCACCGCGTCGCACAGCGCCTGCCACTGTGCATTGGTCATGGCGGACACACTGATGTAGCCGTCCCGGGTTTCGTAAATGAGATCAATAAAGGTGGCGGCGCGCTGGACGCTGACTTCCTTGCCGACAAATGTTTGCCCGCCCATATCCGAGGACCACAGGAAGGCAATCACAGCGTCCAGCATACTCACCCGCACGTGCTGGCCTTCGCCGGTTCGCTCCCGCGCGACCAGCGCTGAGCTGATCGCCTGCGCCATGGTCATGCCAGTCAGCTTGTCCGGTAGAATGGTTCGCACCAGTCGGGGGCGCTCCTCATCGGAGCCTGCCTGGATTGTGGTCAGGCCGCTGATAGCCTGGACGATGGGATCGTAAACCGGCTTGTGTGACCAGGGTCCCGTTTCACCAAAACCGCTGATTGATGCATAGATAATATTTGGCGCAACGGTTCGCACGGCGTCCTCGTCGATACCAAGACGTTCAACGACTCCGGGGCGGAAGTTCTGGATAAAGACATCGGCAGTCGCTGCGAGCTTTAACAGCAGTTCCCGGCCAGCGTCACTTTTCAGGTCGATGGTGACCGCGCGTTTGTTCCGGTTGTTGTTGAGGAAGGTGGCCGTAAACTGGTTTTCGCCGTGCCCGGCACCCCGGGCATGGTCGGGCCTGTCGATCGCTTCAACCTTGATGACGTCGGCACCCTGGTCAGCCAGCAGCATGGTGGCAAATGGACCAGAAATGACCGTGGTAAGGTCGAGTATTCGATAGCCGTGAAGAGGGCCTGGCATGGTGGACTCCCGAAACCTGAATCAGTTTCGGGAGTGTAGCGCAATTTCCGCGCGTTCAGCTTTCCTTTGCTGCCTGATCCGCGTGGTACTCCACGTAGACATACACAGGTATGTCCAGCTCACTGAGGCGATCTGTAATGACAGGTTTTACGTCATCCCAGCTCAGCCCACCAACGCCCGTCGCGAGCCTCGGCAGCGCAAGCGAGGTGAAACCTTCCTTCTGGGCAATTTTGACCAGTTCCTTGAGACTGTCGCTGACATGCTTGATGGTTGCCTTACCGGGCTTGCTGCCATGATCGTAACCACCCTCCTGGGTAATCAGGTTCACGATGCGTGTGCCATCCGTTCCACCCCACATCCAGGCATCGCCCGGTTTGGGATGGCTTGCGTTGCACCAGTGGTGAAAATCTTTGTGCATCGCTGGAAAGCGCTTGTGAAGTGAGAGAGCCAATCCCTGGTTCATGGGATCTTTGGCTGCAATACCGTGAGCGATTGCATTGGCTTTGGATAAGAGAATGTCACCTTCGACTTCGTGAATCATGCTTTACTTCCAGAGTGATAAAACATGATTGTGGCACCGTTTGGTGCCTTAACAATTGATGTGCGTCAGATACTCAGTTCTTGTAGCTGAAGATACGGTTCAGGCGACGTGTGGGATCCTGGGGGCTTGCCGCTGGCTATGTGCCTCGCGACTCTGCCTTTCGCGAAGCAGGCTCTCAAGGCGCTCAATCTCTGCTTCAAGTTCCGTCAGCAGGCGTTCGATCGTTTTCGCATCCGTGCGGACTCTTTCCTCTTCCATTTGGTACTCCACGCTCAGTGTCGAAGCAGGGCACTTAACATTACGACAAGCTGGCACCAAAGGTAACTCGAACCGACGAATGGTCAGCTATTTTTCTTGATGCCCCCAAACCGGCTGCTGTCCACGTATAATCCCGGCCATGAACAGCGCCCTCGCGGTACTCCGCAACACTTTTGGCTTTGAAGACTTCCGTTCGCCCCAGGATGAGGTGATAGGTACCCTCGTTGATGGACGTGACGCACTGGTGCTGATGCCCACGGGCCGCGGCAAATCGCTGTGCTACCAGATACCTGCGCTCGTCAGGGACGGCTGTGGAGTGGTAATTTCTCCCCTGATTGCCCTGATGCAGAACCAGGTTGATGCCATGCGGGAGCTTGGTGTGCGAGCGAGTTTTCTGAACTCGACATTGCAGGCAAGCGAGGTGGCAGAAATAGAGCGAGAACTGCTGCACGGTCGGCTCGACCTGCTATACATCGCACCGGAACGCCTGGTCCAGTCCCGTACGCTCGACCTGCTGCACCAGATTGATATCAGCCTGTTTGCGATTGATGAAGCGCACTGCGTGTCCCAGTGGGGCCATGATTTTCGTTCTGATTACCTGCAACTCGACCTGCTTGCAGCCGAGTTTCCCGACGTACCGCGAATTGCGCTCACCGCAACTGCCGATGCGCGGACGCGGGCGGATATTGTTGAACGCCTGGCCCTGCAGGGGGCTGCGCAGTACCTGGCGGGCTTTGACCGGCCCAATATCCGGTACCGGATTGCCTTGAAACAGAACCCCTCGCAGCAACTGCTGCGTTTCCTGAAGGATGAACACCCTGCCGATGCTGGCATCGTCTATTGCCTGTCCCGCAAAAAAACGGAGGAAACCGCCGCCTGGCTGCGGGAACGAGGTTTTGATGCCCTGGCTTACCATGCAGGCATGGATGCGCAAACCCGGGCAAAGCACCAATCCCGGTTTCTGAAAGGTGAGGGTGTGATCATTGTTGCGACGATCGCCTTTGGCATGGGTATCGACAAACCCGACGTGCGATTTGTTGCGCATCTTGACCTGCCAAAGACCGTTGAGTCCTACTACCAGGAGACGGGCCGTGCCGGCCGGGACGGCGCGCCTGCTGATGCCTGGATGGTTTACGGGCTGCAGGACGTGATGAAGCTGCGGCAGATGTTGCAGTCCTCGGAAGGCAATGAAGAGTACAAGCGCATTGAACAGCACAGGCTCAATGCCATGCTGGGCCTGTGCGAAATCACAACCTGCCGGCGTCATGCCCTGCTTGCCTACTTTGATGAAGATTCGCCCATCCGCTGCGGCAACTGTGATACCTGCCTCGAACCGGTTGATACCTTTGATGGTACTGAAGCGGCGCAAAAAGCGCTGAGTGCTGTCTATCGTACCGGCCAGCGATTTGGTGTTGCACACCTTGTTGATGTGCTGATGGGCAAGGAGAGTGACAAGGTTATCCAGTTTGATCACCATCAGTTGCCGGTCTTTGGTGTGGGTCAGGATCGAAATGCAGACAGCTGGCGCTCGGTCTATCGACAGCTGGTTGCGCGTGGTCTGCTCAGTGTTGATATTGACGGGTACGGTGGCCTCAAGCTGGAAGAAAAGTGCCGGAGTGTGCTGCGTGGTGAGCAAACAGTATTGCTAAGGCGCGACCCGGTAGTGAAGCGCGGTACCAAACAGACCAAGACGCCGTTGCCTGAACATATTGATATTGATCTGTGGGAGGCCCTGCGAGAATGCCGCCGTGGACTGGCCGAGGCCCAGGGTGTACCACCCTACGTGATTTTTCATGACGCGACGCTGCGCGCTATGGCGGAGACAATGCCACAAACTATCAGTGAGTTTGGTCGTCTAAGTGGCGTTGGCGAACGTAAACGGGACAAGTATGGTCCCGAGTTCCTGGGGGTGCTCGGGGCCTTTACACCGTCTTGAACTGACCAGGCCGCGCACCATCGTTGAGAGTTTTTTAGGGAGACAAGCCCACATGACACAAAAAGACGAGATTGTCGAAATCCGCAAGGCAGTGCGCCAGTTGTGCCTGCAGTATGGCGAAGATTACTGGCTGGAACTGGACCGGCACAGTGGATATCCAACCGAGTTTGTGCGGGAACTTACGCAGTCAGGCTTCCTGACGGTGTTGATCCCCGAGGCGTATGGCGGTTCCGGGCTGGGCGTGCTGGAGGCGGCGGCCGTGATGGAAGAAGTCTGCCGCTCGGGGGCCCACGCAGGTGCCTGTCACGCGCAGATGTACGTGATGGGTTCCGTGCTGCGCCACGGTAGTGAGGCCCAGAAAAAATACTATCTACCGAAAATTGCCGCGGGTGAACTGCGCCTGCAGAGTTTTGGGGTGACTGAGCCAACCACCGGTACCGATACGACCAGCCTGAAGACGGTTGCCGTGCGCGAGGGTGGTGACTATGTCATCAATGGGCAGAAAGTGTGGATCAGCAGAATCGAGCATTCAGACCTGATGGTACTGCTGGCCCGTACCACGCCACGCGACCAGGTGACCAAAAAAACCGAGGGTTTGTCTGCCTTTATCGTGGATGTGCAGGCGGCGAAAGGTAACGGGCTTGATATCCGGCCAATTGAGGCGATGATCAATCATCACGCCTGCGAGTTATTCTTTGATGACCTGCGAATTCCGGCAGAAAATCTGCTGGGTGAGGAAGGCCATGGCTTCAAGGTAATTCTTGACGGCATGAATGCCGAGCGTATTCTCATTGCCGCTGAATGTGTCGGTGACGGTCGCTACTTCATTGACAAGGCAAGTGCCTACGCGAAAGAGCGCGTGGTCTTCGGCCGCCCGATTGGCCAGAACCAGGGGGTCCAGTTCCCCATCGCCCGCTGTTATGCGGAGGTTGAGGCAGCCGGGCTGATGGTTGATAAAGCCGCGCGGATGTTTGACGCCGGTGAGCCCTGCGGGGCTGAGGCAAACATGGCAAAAATGCTGGCGTCGGAAGCGTCCTGGCGAGCGGGGGATGTTTGCATGCAAACCCATGGCGGCTTTGCGTTTGCCAAGGAATATCATATTGAGCGCAAGTTCCGTGAAACCCGGCTCTACCAGATTGCGCCCATTTCGACGAACCTGATCCTCAGCTATATTGGTGAACACGTTCTCAATATGCCACGCTCGTTCTAGAGGAATAACCCCTGGCCATTATTACCTGTACTGACCTGACCGTTACTTTTGGCGAAAGCCGGGTACTTGAAGACGCTGAGTTGAATATCGCCAAAGGTGAGCGGCTGTGTATCAGTGGCCGCAATGGTACTGGCAAGAGCACCCTGCTGCGGCTTATCGCTGGTGATATTCTGCCTGATGAAGGCAATATCTGGCGCCAGCCCGGACTCAAGGTCAGCGTGCTGGAGCAGGCCCTCCCGGAGGGGTCAGCGCTCACGGTGTTTGATGTCGTGTCTCAGGCGTTCGACAAAACGGGTGTAATCCTGCGGCGATACCACCACCTGTTGCAGGAGATTGAGACGGGCAGCTTCACCGAGGCGAAACAGACGGAACTGGGTCGACTGCAGCAACAGCTGGATCATGCGGATGCCTGGTCGTTCAGTCACCTGATAGAAAGTGTACTGGACCGCTTCAAGCTGGATGGTAATGCCACGCTCGATAGCCTGTCAGGCGGCTGGCGCAGGCGCGTTACCATGGCCAGGTCCCTGGTGACAGAACCTGATCTCTGGCTGTTGGATGAACCGACCAACCACCTGGATATTCCCACGATCGAGTGGCTGGAGCGTGAGCTTAACGAGTTTGAAGGCACTCTTGTTTTTGTCACGCACGACCGGCAACTCATGCAGCAGGTATCCACCTCAATAGTTGATATAGACCGTGGTCGACTGACGCGCTGGGACTGCGACTATGAATCGTTCCTTGCGCGGCGTGCTCACCAGCTAGAGGTTGAGGCGGTTCACAACCGTGAGTTCGACAAGCGCCTTAAAAAGGAAGAAGCCTGGATTCGCCAGGGAATCCAGGCTCGTCGAACCCGCAACGAGGGCAGGGTGAGGGCGCTGGAACAATTGCGGATTGAACGGCAGGGAAGACGTGAGGCAAAAGCGCTCAAACTTGAGGCGGATAGCGGGTCCCGCTCTGGCAAGCTGGTGAAAGTGCTTGAAGGTGTGACCAAGACATATGGCGAGAAATGTGTCATTCGGGATCTGGATCTCATTATCCAGCGCGGCGACAGACTCGGTATCCTTGGTCCCAACGGCGCGGGCAAGAGCACACTGCTGCGGATATTACTGGGGGAAACACTGCCTGATGCAGGCACGGTCGGCAGCGGTACAAAGCTGGATGTGGCCTACTTTGACCAGGTGCGAGCGCAGATTGATCCCGAGCAGACGGTGGCAGACACCATCTCCGATGGCCGGGAGTACGTTGAGATCAACAATCGAAACGTCCATGTGGTGACCTGGCTCTCCAACTTCATGTTTACACCTGAGCAGGCGCGCTCACCGGTACGCGTGCTCTCTGGCGGGGAACAGAATCGGCTGCTGCTGGCCAAACTGTTCTCCCTGCCGGCCAACCTGCTCGTGATGGACGAACCCACCAACGACCTTGATGTTGAAAGTCTCGAACTGCTGGAAGAACTGCTGATTGACTATCAGGGTACAGTGCTGCTGGTAACACATGACCGTTCTTTCCTGGATAACGTGGTTTCAAG
>CAYGNA010000085.1:10761-12252 GCA_964351065.1 uncultured Pseudomonadales bacterium | reverse complement strand
TGGGTGTCGGTTGAACACGGATTGCCAGCTGAGATACGCCTCTACCAGCCGTTATTTACCGTGGACTTTCCCGACGCGTCCGATCGGGACTATGTTGACCTGATGAATCCTCAATCAGTGGTGATGACGCGCGGAGTGGTTGAACCTGCGCTTGCCCACGCCTCCCCGGCGCAGCGCTTCCAATTTGAGCGGGAAGGGTACTTTTGCCTGGATAGCAAACATTCACGGCCAGGTTCGCTGGTCTTCAACCGCGTGGTTGGACTACGCGACACCTGGTCAAAAATCGAGCAACAAGAGCCATAACAAGAGTCATCATGAGTCGAATCCCCTTAAAATACGGCGTTAATCCGCATCAAGCCAATGCTGCGATCATCAACGACCGGGCGCCAATGACGGTGCTAAATGGTCAGCCTGGTTACATCAATCTGCTTGACGCGCTCACCGCGTGGCAACTGGTGATGGAAATGAAAGGTGCCACGGGCAAAGCATCTGCGGCCTCCTTCAAACATGTGAGCCCGGCGGGCGCCGCTATCGAAAAACCGCTGGATGAGATGTTTTTGCGTTCGCAGTTCCTGCCCCAGCGTGACTACTCCCCGGTTGCAACGGCCTATGCCAGGGCGAGGGGAGGGGATCGCATGTGTTCTTTCGGCGATGCGGTAGCGGTCAGCGAAATCGTCGATGTGTCACTGGCCAATCTGCTGAAGTCCGAAGTGTCAGACCTGCTGATTGCGCCCGGGTTTGAACCCGAGGCCCTGGAGATCCTCAAGGCTAAAAAAGGTGGTAACTACCTGTTGCTGCAGATGGACCCAGGTTATGAGCCACCTTCGATTGAACGACGTGAAATCTTCGGATTTACTTTTGAGCAGGATCGCAACAACGCCACGATCGGCGCGGGATTGTTCAAAGACGCACCGGCAGAGGTCATTGAAACGTTGATTGTCACAACTCTTGCACTCAAGTACGCACAGTCGAACAGCGTCTGTGTTGGCTATGATGGTCAGGTCATAGGTCTTGGGGCCGGTCAGCAGTCTCGTATTCACTGCACGCGACTGGCCTGTGACAAGGCCGAAAAGTGGATGCTTCAATTTCACCCATCGGTGCTCGGTCTGGATTTTAAGGCAGGCCTCAAAAAGCCAGATAAAGCCAATGTCGTCGACCAGTATCTGCTCTTCGATGAACTGTCTCTGGCCGAGCGGGAAGAGATGGGTCGTGGACTTCGCACCCTACCAGCGCCCCTTGATGCCACGGCAAGGCTTGAATGGATAAAATCGTTCGAAAATCTTTGTCTTTCGTCGGACGCTTATATACCTTTTCGAGACAACATCGATCGTGCAGCGAAGAGCAATATACAGATAATTGCGCATCCGGGTGGGTCCGTCCGGGATGAAATTGTTCAGGCTGCCTGTGACCAGTACGGCATACGGCTTGTTGAAACCGGCGTGCGGTGTTTTTTACACTAGCTTTTATAGAGGCAGCTTTTACACAGGCAGC